>JAEYZJ010000012.1 GCA_023430705.1 Pseudomonadota bacterium
CCGATGGATTGAGAGGCCACTCTTCGTCCATCGGCTCTTTTTTACCAGCGAGTGCCGACGCTGGTGAGCAGGTGCCGGGTGTGGGGTGCTCCTACCACGCCCGGCACCATTTCCTTTGCGGTCGCAACGCTGTGTCTGTCGGCACCGCCACCATTTCTAACTGCTTCTTGACTTTGGTCAGAGCCAGCCGGACGGCCCACGATTACTTTGCGGCCATGTCACCAGTTTCCGACGAGACGCCAGGCCCAAGTCCAGCATCGAGCAGTACTCGATCCCGTGCGGGCGCCGGCGCCTCGGTATTGCTGCGGCGCGGCTTCCCGCGGACCAGCCCCAGCCATCCGCCTCAAGCCGAAGACTAGGCCTGACGTAACGACACGTCGCGTGCTCCAGGCTCGCGACCTGCGGCCAACATGATCAGGAGGTCTTCATGGACTGGATCAAGGAGCAGGTGTCGAATTCTCCCGAGATTTTGCTCTTCCTATCCCTGGCCATCGGCTTCTGGATCGGACAGTTCCATTTCGGCAAGTTCCAGCTCGGCGGTGTCGCCGGTTCGCTGCTCGTCGCGGTGGTGCTGAGCCTTGTCGGCGTTCCCGTCGACAATGGCGTAAAGAGCATCCTCTTCGCGCTCTTCATCTATGCCGTCGGCTTCGAGAGCGGACCGCGCTTCTTCAAGTCCCTCGGACCACAGTCGCTCAAGGAGATCGCGCTCGCCGTGTTCATGGCGGTCGCCGGCCTCGCGACTGTCCTGATCATGGCCAAGCTCTTCGGTCTCGACAAAGGCATGGCGGCCGGCCTCGCCGCCGGTGGCATGACCCAGTCTGCCATTATCGGCACCGCCGGCGATGCACTGTCCCGCCTGGGGCTCGCCGCCGAGGAAGTGCAGCGACTGCAGTCGAACGTCGCCATCGGCTACGCCGTGACCTACGTCTTCGGTTCGCTCGGCGCTATCATCGTCTGCGTCAACGTCCTGCCCCGCTTCATGGGCCGTGACCTGCACGACGACGCCATCAAGGCCGAAGCGGAGCGCATGAAGGGCGCCATGGAACTCGGGCCCGGCGAGGAACCCGGCGTGCCCGAGATCGTCGGCCGCATCTTCCGCATCGCGACAGCCGCCGGCAAGACCGTGGCTGAACTTGAAGCGGCGACCGGCGACGCCACGGTCAGTGTCGAGCGCATCAAGCGCAACGGCCAGATGGTCGACGTCAGCCCGCAGACCACGCTCAACAGCGGCGACATCATAGTGCTCGTCGGCCGGCGTACCGGCGTCGTCACATCCGCAGAGGAGATCGGCCCCGAACTGCAGTCCTCGACCGGCATGGACATCGTCATGCGCACGGAAGACGTCATGCTGCGCAACGCCGCCTACTCCAACCGGACCCTGGGCGAGATCAAGCGGTCGACCTCGCCAGTCCTGCGGCACGGCATCTTCCTGCTCGGGATCAAGCGCGGCGGCGAAGCACTCAAGCTCACCGACGACCTCGAAGTGCGCGTGGGCGACGTCGTCACCGCCTACGGCACGGACCAGGACCTCAAGCGTCTCGTCTCGGAGGCCGGCGTGCCACTGAGCGTGAGCACCAAGACCGACTGGGTCTTCCATGGCGCGGGGCTCGTCGTGGGCCTCGTCATCGGCCTAATCGTGGTCCGCATCTCCGGCATTCCGCTGACCCTCGGGGCCGGCGGCGGCGCCCTGCTCTCGGGCCTCGTGTTCGGCTGGCTGCGGACCCGCAACCAGACCATGGGCAACATGCCGGCCTCGGCCTCCCAGCTGCTCAAGGACCTCGGCCTCGCCGGGTTCGTCGCGGCAGTGGGCCTGCAGTCGGGTGCCCAGGCGATCGACACCATCGCCGAGAGCGGTTTGTCGCTGTTCCTGATCGGCGTCGTGGTGACGCTCGTTCCGCTGCTGCTGTCGATGCTCTTCGGCCGCTACGTGCTGCGCTACAGCAACGCGGCGATCTTCGCCGGCGCGCTCGCCGGCGCCCGCAGCGCCAATCCGGCCTTCGGCGAAGTGCTCAACAAGGCCGGCAACACCATCCCGACTGTCCCCTTCGCCATCACCTACGCCCTCGCCAATGTCTTCCTGACATTGCTTGGCCCCCTGATCGTTGCCCTGGCCTGAACGATCCCAGGATCGAGACTGTTACGAGAGGACCCCCAAAGTGACAAAGATCGACTACTCCCGCTTCGCCAAGCTCAGCCCGTTCGAACTGAAGGACGAGCTGATCAAGCTGGCCGGCAGCAACCGGGATCGCATGATGCTCAATGCCGGCCGCGGCAACCCGAACTTCCTCGCCACCCTGCCCCGGCGCGCCTTCTTCCAGCTCGGCCTGTTCGCAGTGGCGGAGTCGGAAGCCTCGTTCTCCTTCATGCCCGAAGGCATCGGCGGCTTCGCCCGGGCCGAGGGACTGGTCGCCCGCTTCGAGCAGTTCCTCGCCGAGAACAGCTCGCGCCCCGGCGCCGTCCTGCTGCGCAAGGCCCTCTCCTTCGTGCGCGACCAGCTCGGCATCGACGACGACGCGTTCCTGCTCGAGATGGTCCAGGGCATCCTCGCCTGCAACTACCCTGTGCCGGACCGGATGCTGCGCCTCAGCGAGAAGATCGTGAAGGAGTACATCGCCATCGAGATGGGCGCGACGACCTTCGACCGGGAAAGCTTCGACCTCTTCGCGGTGGAAGGCGGCACGGCGGCGATGGCCTACATATTCGCCAGCATGAAGGAGAACCGGCTGATCGCCGAGGGGGACCGGATCGCGCTCGGCGCGCCGATCTTCACCCCCTATCTCGAGATCCCCGAGCTCAACGACTACCAGCTCGAGCGGGTGTTCATCGACGCCGACCCGGACAAGGGCTGGCAGTACCCGGAAGCCGAGTTGCGCAAGCTCGAGGACCCCTCGATCAAGGCATTCTTCCTCGTCAACCCGAGCAATCCGCCCTCGGTCAAGATGAACGACGAGAGCCTCGAGATCATCGCCGACATCGTCCGCAAGCGGCCCGAGCTCATCATTCTCACCGATGACGTATACGGTACGTTCGCGGACAGTTTCCGCTCGCTGTTCGCGATCTGCCCGCAGAACACCATCCTCGTCTATTCGTACTCGAAGTACTTCGGGGCGACGGGCTGGCGGCTCGGCGTGATCGCGCTGTCCCAGGACAATGTCCTCGACCGCACCATCGCCAAGCTTCCGGAGGATCAGCTCAAGCAGCTCGACGCGCGCTATTCCTCGCTGACCCCCGAGCCGCGCAAGATCAAGTTCATCGATCGCCTGGTCGCCGACAGCCGCGCCGTGGCGCTGAACCACACCGCCGGCCTGTCGACGCCGCAGCAGGTACAGATGGTGCTGTTCTCGCTGTTCAACATGATGGACTCGCGGCAGGACTACAAGCATGCCCTGAAAGTGCTGGTGCGCCGACGCGACCAGGTGCTGCACGAAAAGCTCGGCGCCCGGACCAACGACGACCCCAACGCGGTGGATTACTACACCCTCGTCGATCTCGAGAGGACCTCCCGCGATCTCTGGGGCGACGAGTTCGCCGATTGGGTCATGAAGACCCAGAACCCCACCGAGATCCTGTTCCGCATCGCCGAGGAAACTGGCGTGGTCATGCTGCCCGGCAGCGGCTTCAAGGCGCCCCACCCTTCGGGACGCGCCTCGCTCGCCAATCTCCAGGAGTACGAGTACGCCGCCATCGGCACCTCGCTCCGCAAGCTGGCCGAGGAGTATTACGAAGAGTTCAAAAAGACCAGGAAGACCAGGAAGGGTGGCTAGGGCCCCAAGGCTGGCTCGCGTTGGCCTGACGCGCGCGCCCCCGCCCAAGGGCAGGATTTGGTCGCAATGAAGGAGCCGGGCGTGCACGCGATGCGATGCGGGACGGTGCTTCTGTCTGCCCTTATGCTGTCGGGCTGCAGCCAGCTGACGCGCTCGCCTTCCGTCCCGATCTTCGGCTCGTTCTTTCCGGCCTGGATCATCTGCGCCATCGGCGGGATCATCGCCGCGGTGATCGTGCGCTTCGTGCTCATCTTCCTCCGCCTCGACGAGCACCTCCCCGCCCCGCCGCTCGTGTACCTGTGCATGGCCATCAGCGCCGGGATCGGCCTGTGGCTGGTGTGGACGGGCCAGTCATGATCCGGCGCATACTCGGCAAGCTCATCGGCCTGGGCACCTTCGTGCTGACGGCAGTGCTGATCTACCTCGCCTGGACCGTGGATGCGGAACACCCGCGCTCGGACGCCGCCGAGGTCGACGCCCCGGTCGTGCAGATTTCCTCCAACGTCCCGGGTCGCATCATCTCCATCTCCGTGCGCAACAACGCCATGGTCACCGAGGGCGAGGTCCTGTTCCAGATCGACCCCGAGCCCTACCGGCTGCGGCTCGAGCAGGCCAAGGCGGAACTGCGCGCCACCGAATCCGAGTTGGCCCAGGGCGGCCGCAACATCCGCACCGAGGAGAGCAACGCCGAGGTCGCCCAGAAGCAGATCGACCGGGCCCAGTTCAACGCCGACCTCGCCAAGCAGACGCTCGACCGGCTGACCCCGCTGCTCAAGCGCGGCTTCGTCACGGCGCAGCAGGTGGACGAGGCGCAGACGGCCTACAACGATGCCCTGGTCAGCCTCGCCCAGGCCCAGCAGCAGTCCCAGGGGGCCGAGGAGATCATCGGCACCGTCGAGACGCGGGAGGCCCAGGTGGAGACGGCCCGAGCCACCGTGGCCCTCGCCGAGCGCGATCTCGCCAACACCACCGTGCGCGCACCCATCACCGGGCTGATCTCCGGGCTGACGACGGCGCGGGGCGGCTACGTGATCATCGGCCAGCCCGTCTTCGCCATCATCGACACCTCGCGCTGGGAAGTGGTCGCGTTCTTCCAGGAAACAGAGCTGCGCAGGATCGCCGTCGGCGACAATGCCGAAGTCTTCATTCTAGCCGACGCCGAACTCACCCTCAGGGGCACGGTCACCGCGATCGGCTGGGGCGTGCGGACCACGGAGGAAGCGACAGTCCTGGGTCTTCCCCTCGTCGCCAACTCGCTCAACTGGGTCCGGGTCGCGCGGCGCTTTCCCGTCTATCTCGAACTCCACGACGCCCCATCCTCGCTCCTTCGCATCGGGGCCTCGGCGGTAGTGGTGGTCAACGATCCGGGCGGGAGGGAAGATGCCATCGTCGCGCCCGACTGACTTCTACCGCCTCATCATCGACGAGCTGCGCCCCTATCCGGGCCGGCTCGCCTCGTCGTTGCGTATCACGGTCTGCTGCGTGATCGTCGTCGTCCTCGCCATGAGCCAGCAGGTGCCCGAGGCGGCGCTCTCCTGCTACCTCGTATTCTTCGCCAATCGCGACAATGCCGCGAGCGGCATCGTCATCGCCCTTGGCCTCATCCTCGCGGCCTCTCTCGGCATCATGCTGGGCGTGGTCTTCCTGCAGCTTGCCTCCGGCAATGCCATGCTGCGGCTCGCCCTCATCGCCGCCTTCACCTTCGGCGGCATGTACCTGTCGGTCGCCACCAGTGCCGGCTCGATCGCGGCCACCACCGGCTTCGTCTTCGCCTTCGTGCTGACCCTCGACGATTTCGTGCCGGTACCCGAACTGCTGGCCCGCGGACTGCGCTGGATGTGGTGGGTCGTGTTCTTTCCGATGGCGACGCTCGTCCTCGTAAACGCCCTGTCCGGCAAGGGTCCCCTGCCTCTGGCCCGCTCCGCCATCGCCGAACGCCTTGCCGCGGCGGCCGGCCTGCTCCGTGGCGACCGCGGTGAACGGCGAAAGGCCGCCCAGTTGCTGGCCGAAGACCCCAGCGAGATGAACCTCTCGATGCGTCTCGGCACCCTGCTCGGGTACGGCTCGAGCCGCGAGGCCGACCGCGTCTCGGCCGGTCTCGCGCAGGCCAAGGGCATCCTCGCGGGCACCCTCGCCGCGACCCCGGACCGGGCCCTCGCCTCCGGATTCCAACGCCTCGCCGGGGCCATCGAGAAAGAGCAGAAGCTCCCCGGCGACTGGGTTCCCCCCAGCAGCGGCTTCAACGAACCGCTGGCCCGGGCCGGCGCCAGCCTCGCCGGCACGCTGAGTGGCCGATCGGCCGCGACCCATGGGGGAATGGAGCTGACGCCCGCCAGTTCCGACATGTTCAGCAACCCCGAATACCTGCACTTCGCCATCAAGACGCTGCTGGCCGTGTTCATCACCTACGGCATCTACACCGTGCGGGAGTGGTTCGAGATCCACACGGCGATGATCACCTGCTTCTACGTGGCGCTCGGAACAACCGGCGAGACCCTCCACAAGGCGACGCTGCGCATCATCGGTTGCCTGCTCGGTGCGGTGCTTGGC
>JAEYZJ010000029.1 GCA_023430705.1 Pseudomonadota bacterium
CCGGACGCGGAATGAGCTTCAGCAGCAGCGTCGTGAACGGGGTGAGCACCATCGAGATGATCACCGTGGCGGTGAAGATGGCGTTCGTCTCGCCGTCGAGCAGGCCGCCCGACACGGCGGTCGCATAGAGCACGAAGGCGAACTCGCCGCCCTGCGCCATCAGCACCGCACGCTCCAGCGCCTGGGAGTTGTCGCTGCCGAGGGCCCGGGCGATCCCATAGATCGCGGCGCCCTTGATCAGCATGTAGCCGATCGAGGCGAGAGCGATGAACTGCCAGTTGGCCGCCACCACGTTCAGGTCGAGCGCCATGCCGACAGCAAGGAAGAAGAGCCCCAGCAGCAGGCCCCGGAAGGGCTCGATGTCGGCCTCCAGCTGGTGCCGGAACGTCGAGGTCGACAGCAGCACGCCCGCCATGAACGCGCCCATCGCCATCGACAGCCCGCTCGCCTGCATGATGAGGGCGGCGCCGAGCACGACGAGGAGCGCCGCGGCCGTCATCACCTCGCGGGCCCGCGAGGCGGCAAGGATCTTGAACACCGGGTTCAGCACGAGCCGGCCGGCAAAGATGACCGCCACGATCGAGGCCGCCGCGACGCCGATGCTGATCCAGCGCTGCATCGCCGGCACGTCGTTGTCGACCCCGGGCGAGAGGAAGGCGATCACCGCCAGCAGCGGCACGATGGCAAGGTCCTCGAGCAGCAGCACCGAGACGATCCTCTGTCCGGCCGGCGACTGCAGTTCGCCCCGTTCGGAAAGGATCTGCATGACCACGGCGGTCGAGGTCATGACGAACCCCATGCCGGCAACGAACGCCACCGCCGGCGACAGGCCGAAGAGGTAGATGCCGGTGAGCGTCAGCAACAGGCCGCACAAGCCGACCTGCAGCACGCCCAGCCCGAAGATTTGCTTGCGCAGGCCCCAGAGCTTGGCCGGCTCCATCTCGAGCCCGACGATGAACAGGAACAGCACCACGCCGAGTTCGGCGGCATGCAGCACCGCCTCCGGATCGGCGATGAGCCTGAGGCCGAACGGACCGATCACCAGCCCCGCCGCGAGGTAGCCGAGCACGGAGCCGAGGCCCAGCCGGCGGAACAGCGGCACCGCGATGACGCCCGCCCCGAGCAGCGCCACGACCTGCAGCAGGTCCACCCCACCGAGAGCCGCTACATCCGCCGCATGAGCGGCCGCCGCCTCGCCCGCCATGGGACACCTCTTGAAACCGGAAAGGGCCGAAAGTGCGGAATGAGGCGGCCGGCGTCAAGGCTGGCCATCCGGCTAGTGGGCAATCGCGGCCTTGGTCCGCGGCGGGCGCTTGCGCGGCTCCTTGCCGGCGGCCGGCGGCTCCTTGACGGCGGCCGACGGCGTCGGCGGCGGAACAACGGGCGTGGCCTCTTCCATGTCGCGCCGTGCCCGATGGTTCAGCAGGCGCCGCTCCTTGCGCGGCGGCAGCTGGCTCACCGGCAGGATGTGCGTGAGCAGCGACAGCAGGATCAGCAGCGACGGCACCGCGATCAGCCCGCCGATGGGTCCCCAGGCCCAGAGCCAGAAGGTCAGCGACAGGAAGATGAGGAACGGATTCACCGTCATCGTCGCGCCCAGCAGGTTCGGGGTCACGAAGTTGCCCTCGATGAAGTTGACCACCCAGTAGAGCCCGACCGGCAGCATGGCGGCACCCAGCCCGCCGCCGCTGCCGAGCCCGGGGATGAACAGTATGACGGCCATGAACGCCTGCCCGACGAACGGCACGTAGTTGAGCACCGCAGCCATCGCGCCCCACAGCATGGGCGACGGCATGCCGATGGCCCACATCAGGAGCGTCACGACGACGCCGACGCCGATGTTCACCATCGTGATGGTGAGCAGGTACTTGGACACCTTCTGCTCGACGTCGCGGAATACATGCGCGGTCCGCCAGCGCATGCGGCGCGAATAGCACAGCGACAGCGTCGCGATCCGGATGTTCTCGCGCGTCGCGAGGAAGAAGTAGAGCGAGACGAGGAACACCAGCACCTGGGCGAGGACTGCCGGCGCCATCATGGCAATGCCGGTGACGGTGCTGCCGTCCTCGACCCGCACCTCCATGGTCGCGCCGCCGCCGAGCACGCCCTTCACCTGTTCCTGCAGGTGCGAGAACGCCGCCAGCGGCTCCTGCCAGTTCTGCACTTCGGCCTGCAGCCGGGACCAGATCAGCGGAATGCGGCCGGCCCACTCGCTGAGCGGCCCGTAAAACAGCGCGCCGCCGGCAACGATGATGAGCAGGAACCCCAGCACCACCACCGCGGCGGACAGCCCCTCCGGCACCCCGCGGTTCTCCAGCATGTCGGCGATCGGTCCGAACACCAGCCCTATGAGGATGGCGAGGAACACGGGGGCGAGGATGACCTGGGCCTCGCGCGCGGCGACAACGGCCACCACCAGCCCGACGAGGATGATCGCCATCTGCGCGATGTTGTTCATCACGCGCTCGAAGTTCGTCTGGTTGATGGCGTCGATAAGCCCCTTGCGGCGGGCAGCTGCGGACGGCTTGCGCACTGTCGGATGTCCCCTCTGCGGTGCAAACAAACGCCCGAAGCCGCGGGTTGTTCCGCCGCATCGACGCCCCCCGCCGGCGTCCCTATCATGGTCGCGGAATCACTGACTGAGAGGCTCGCGCTAACCCTATGGCCCGCAAGATTATTATAGACACCGACCCGGGTCAGGACGACGCCGTCGCAATCCTGCTCGCCTTGTCCTCGCCCGAGGATTTCGACGTGCTGGGCATCGTCGCAGTCGCCGGCAACGTGACGCTGGCGCAGAACGCCCGCAACGCGCTCAAGGTGGTCGAGCTCTCGGGCCGCACCGACATCGCCGTCTATGCCGGCTGCGAGCGTCCCATGCGCCGCACCCTCGTCACGGCCGAGCACGTGCACGGCGAGACCGGGCTCGACGGCCCGGACCTGCCGCTGCCCAAGCTCAGGCTCGAGGAGCAGCACGGCGTCGACTATCTGATCGAGGCGCTGCTGAGGCACGAAGAAAAGACCGTCACCATCGCCGCCCTCGGTCCGCTGACCAATATCGCCATGGCGATGGTCAAGGAGCCCCGCATCATCCCGCGCATCCAGGAGATCGTGCTGATGGGCGGCGGCTACTTCGAGATGGGCAACATCACCCCGGCCGCCGAGTTCAACATCTATGTCGATCCCGACGCCGCCGACGTGGTCATGCGCTCGGGCGTGCCGATCACCATGGTGCCGCTCGACGTGACGCACATGATCCAGTCGACGCGGCCGCGCCTCGACGCCATCAAGGCCATCGGCAACAGGGCCGGCGGCGCCGTGTACCAGATGCTGAGCTTCTCCGAGCGCTTCGACATCGCCAAGTACGGCAGCGCCGGCGCGCCGCTGCATGACCCCTGCGTCATGGCCTACATGCTCCAGCCCGACCTGTTCGAGGGACGCCTCATCAACGTGGAGATCGAGACCAGCAGCGAGCTGACTATCGGCATGACGGTGGCGGACTACTGGGGCGTCACCGACCGGCCGAAGAATGTCAACTTCCTCCGCTCCGGTAATGCCGAAGGCTTCTACGCCCTTCTCACCGAGCGGCTGGCCCGCCTGCCCTGACAGTGGCGCGGCGGAAACCCGCACCAGCCCGGCGCCGGCGCCCCCTCAGGGAGCGCCTCTGCCGGCTGGTCGTCCGCCTCTTCCTCTGGCTCTATCTCGCGATGCTGGCCATCTCGGCGATCAGCCTTCTCGACCTCTTCGGCTTTTCGCCCCGGCCCCTCGCGGGCGTCTTTCTCATCGTGCTCGGCCTGCCCTGGACGCTCGGGTCCGCGTGGTTCGCCGAGGACCTCCAGCCGGTCGCGGCCGCTCTCGCGCCCCTCATCAACTGGATCGCGCTCGGTTTCCTCTGCGCCTGGCAGCGCCTCAAGCCGACCCTGCCGCGCGAGGAACCCTAGGCGCAAAAAAGCCCCGGCCTCACGCAGGAAAGCCGGGGCAGTTACCCCTCGACCATGTCAGTACGAAGGGTCAGGAGCCTAGGGAGGGAGGCTCGAAAAAGCTCGGAAGTCGCAGGCTGGGCACGGCGCTCCTCGTGGCGAATGGCCGCCCCCTCGCGGGGGCGCTCTGTTCGCGGCATGCTGGCCAAGGCCCGCAGTGAGGCGCCGTGATGAGGGTATATCGCGCCCGCTTCCGTCACCGGCCGGCTAACGGGCGGGCAGCAATGCGACGCTAGTTTTGGCCAAATGCCGCGACGCGCGGCGCGGGAGCGAAGACTTGCCGCGCCCGCCCGACCGACGCTAGAAGCGACCACCCCGGGAGCTTCGCCATGGATATCGTCACCCTCTTCGCCTTCACCGTCGCCTATGCCATCGCCGTCGCCGTGCCCGGCCCGGGCGTGGCGGCCGTGGTCGCGCGTGCGCTGGGTGGCGGCTTCTGGTCGGCGTTTCCGATGGTGCTGGGCATCCTCGTCGGCGACCTCGTCTACCTGGTCTTCGCGCTCTTCGGCCTTGCCGCAATCGCCACCTGGTTCGGGCCGGTCTTCGAGGTCGTCAAGTGGGGCGGCGCGCTCTACCTGCTCTACGTCGCCTGGCAGTTCTGGAACGCCAGACCCGGTTCCGAGCAGATCGGCGCCCGGCGCGACGGCAGCGGCTGGAAGACCTTCCTCTCGGGCTTTGCCCTCACCATGGGCAACCCCAAGACCATCATCTTCTACCTCGCCCTGCTGCCCACCGTGATCCCGCTGGACCGGCCCATCACCGTCGTCGGCTTCCTCGAGCTGACCGGCATCGTGATCGTCGTTCTGCTCGCCATCGGCTGCGCCTACGCGGGCCTCGCCGCGGCCGCGCGGGACTTCTTCAAGTCGAGCCGGGCGCTTCGCGTACTCAACCGTACGGCCGCCGCAATCATGGCGAGCGCGGCCGCATTTGTGATTGTCCGGGAGTAGCCGCGCAACTCCTTTGCTCCTCGCGCGTTGACAGCAGCCCGTTCCGGGCGGACCATTCACATTGCGGCGAGGGATTCGGCGCGGCGCCGGGCCCACCGCTTATGTTGCGAGGGGCATCATAATGGACCTGACTTCAATCCTGATCGTTCTGATTGTCGGCGCCATCGCCGGCTGGTTGGCCGGCGTCATCATGAAGGGCTCCGGCTTCGGCATCGTCGGCGACATCATCATTGGTCTCGTCGGCGGGCTTATCGGCGGCTGGTTGCTGCCGATGATCGGCGTTAGCTTCGGCGGCATCATCGGCTCGATCATCATGTCAGTGATCGGCGCCGTCATCCTGATCTTCATCATCAGGCTCGTACGCCGAGCGGCGTAGCGCAGGAATACCGGGGGCTCCGCTCAGGCAGAGCCCCCTTTTTGTCTGCACGGGCCGCTTCAGCGCACCACGGCGGCGGCCGCTGCGAGTCCCCAGGCCAGCAGTTCACTCGCGCGTTCGGGGGTAATCCCCTCGACATAGCACCGCAGTTCAGGCGCGTTGCCCGAGGCACGGTAGTGAATCGTGTCCCCCGAGGTGAGCGCGAAGCGGAGGCCGTCGGTTCGCGACAGGCTCTCGACCTCGCCGACCGGCGCGAAGAACCGGGCGGCATAGCCGTCCGTATCGGCGAGGTCTGCGAGGAAGGCGGCGCTGCGCTCTCCAGGCACCTCGGCGAGGCGGTCGGCGAGCGCGGCGCGGACCGGGAGCGTGGCGACGAGGCCGGCCACGGACTGGCCCAGTCTGGCCGCCGTCGCCAGTACCGCAAGGATCGGCAGCACGGCGTCGCGCGTCGGCAGGGCCGACAGGACTTTGCCGTTGATCGTGACATCGGTGCCCAGCAGCAGCCCGCCGTTCGCCTCAAAGCCCACCACCGCGCCGGGCGAGCCCACCGCCGCCTGTTCCATGCCGGCGATCACGAAGGGCGAGCCGACCCTGGTGCGCTCCACCTTGCCGAACCAGCCGACCCCCTCGATGGCCGAGTTTGAGGTGACCGGCGTCACCACCCTGTCGGCGCCGAGGAAGCGGGCGGCCAGCAGGCCCAGCACGTCGCCGCGCACGAACTCGCCGGTCGCGTCGACGAGCAGCGGCCGGTCACCGTCGCCATCGGTCGAGACGATCGCGTCCAGCCGGTGCGCCTCGATCCAGCTGAAGCGCGGCTCGAACAGCTTGTCCGAAAAGGCCTCCGTGTCGACGGCGACGAAGCTGTCCGAGCGCCCCAGCCGCACCACTTCGGCGCCGGCGCGGGTGAGGAAGGAGACCAGCATGTCGCGCGCCACCGACGAATGCTCGAACACGCCGATGCGCCATCCGGCGAGCGCCGTGGCCTCGAGCAGGCCGCGATAGCGCTGCCGGTAGCGATCGCCCGCGAGCGCGCTCTCGTCGACCGCACCGCCCTGCCCCTGCGGCACCGTGTCGACGAGCGCCGCCGCTATTCCCTGCTCGTCCGCCTTGCTGATCTCGCCGCCTGGGACATAGAACTTGAGCCCGTTGCGATCGGCCGGGATGTGGCTGCCCGTCACCATGATCGCCGGCGCCCGGTTCGCCATGGCGTGGAGGGCCAGCGCCGGTGTCGGCAGCACGCCGCAATCCACCGGCTCCAGCCCCGCCGCGCGGATGGCGACGGCGCAGTCGGCGGCAATCGCCGGGCTCGAGGCCCTGAGGTCGCGCCCCAGGTAGACCCGTCCGCCCGGCCCGGCGCCCAGATGCGCGAGGAAGGCCGCCGTGTAGCGCCGCGCCGCGCCGCCCGTCAGTTCGGTCGCCAGGCCGCGCAGACCGCTGGTCCCGAACTTGAGCGAATCCGACATGCCGCATGCTCCCCGTCTCGTGTCGGGCAAGCAATCTCACGGCCGCGCGCGGCGGCGCAAGCGATCCGGGCGGTTAACCTCTCGTTCATGTCGTCCGGGCAGGCTCGTCACGATGCAGATCGTCAAGCGCACCCTCAACTGGCTGCCCCGCGCTTCCATCTCCGACGAGATGGAAGCGGCGCGCGAGAAGCGGCGCGCCTACCTCAAGGCCGACCTCGCCAACGCCGCCAGCCTCAACTCCTCGCTGATCTCCACCAACAGCTCGACCACCGATGCGGTGAACCTCACCTTCAGCATCGCCGCCCAGCGCATCCAGAACGGCACGACCCGCAAGGTCTAGCGCCGGCTTGCATCGGCCGGGGAAGTCTCCCAGTCTCGTCGCATGTCCCTCAACGCGTTTTTCTCCCGTGAAGTCACGGAGGTTGCCCGCCGGCTGATCGGCGCCGTGTTGCTCGTCGACGGCGTCGGCGGCATCATCACCGAAACCGAGGCCTACCATCCCACCGATCCGGCATCGCACTCGCATCGCGGCCCGACACCGCGCAACGCCTCGATGTTCCTCGGCCCCGGCCACGTCTACGTATACCGCTCGTACGGCATCCACTGGTGCATGAACCTCGTCTGCGGGGGGGCGGCCGCCGTGCTGATCCGCGCGCTCGAGCCCACGCAGGGCATCGAGATCATGGCCGCGCGCCGGGGGCTCACGGCGCTCGGCGCGCTCTGCACCGGCCCCGGCAAGGTCGGCGAGGCGCTGGGCATCACCAAGGCCCATGACGGGCTCCGCATCGACGCCCCGCCGTTCGAACTGCGCCTTGCGGCAACCGAGGCGCCCGTCGTGATCGGCCCGCGCATCGGCATCACCAAGGCCGCCGACCTGCCCTGGCGCTTCGGCCTCGCCGGCTCGCCCTATCTCAGCAGGGCCTTTCGCTAGCCCGGCATTCCGGCGACCGGTTGTCGCGGCGGGTTTCCCTTTGGCTCGGCTTTGGTTAGGTTGCCGCCCCGAACGACAAGGAGATAGCCGTGCAGGTCGATGCGCTGATCAAGGAATTGCTGGCAACCGGCAGCATGAACGAGGAGACCACCGCCGACCTCAACCGTTGGCTCGAGGAATCGGCCGCGGGCACGCTCGACCCCGATGACGCCCAGTACATCGCCGCCCTGCACGCCAAGCTGACCGGCGCGCCGCCGGTCGAGATCGTCGACACGCCGGCCGAGCCCG
>JAEYZJ010000037.1 GCA_023430705.1 Pseudomonadota bacterium
TTGCGGTTTTTCCGGTTTCCCGCTCTGGCCAACGAATCGGCAGACGAGCCTCTAACCTGTCCGCGGCGCTACACCCCTCTCCACGTTTGTGGCAATTGTTCCTAAGTCTCGCCATCTTCGGCTCGCGAGGGGCGCATGATGCGTGCGATAGCGAACAGAATCGGAGGCTCGGGGGCGCATGCGGGTCTTGATCATCGGAGCGACGTCCGGCATTGCCGCCGCCACTGCACGGCTCTATGCCGCCGAGGGCGCAAGCCTGTTGCTGGTTGCCCGGGACGAGCGCCGCCTCGCGGTGCTCGCCGTCGAGATGCGTGCGCTCGGTGCAGCGGCGTGCGAGACCGCCACCCTCGATCTTGCCGCTGCTGACGCGGTCAAGGAGCTCCAGGGCTTCACGGTCCGCCTTGGCGGCATCGACCACATCCATATGGCCTACGCCATCATGCCGCCGCAGGTGGTCGCCGCTGCCGAGCCAGAGTTCGCCCGCTCGGTGATGGAGACTAACTACGTCTCGACCGCGCTCTGGGCGCTCGCTTCCGCCAACCTGCTGGAAACGCAGGGGCATGGATCGCTGGTGGTACTGGGGTCGGTCGCCGGCGACCGGGGCCGGCGCAAGAACTTCATCTATGCCTCCACCAAGGCGGGCATCGAAACGCTGGTTGAAGGGATCGCGCACCGGTTCGCCGGAACCCGGCTGCGGGCCGTGGTGGTGAAGCCCGGGCCCACGGCCACCGCCATGACTGCCGACAGCCCGCCGGGCCGGCGGCTCGCCACGGCGGAGAGCGTCGCCCGCATCGTCCGGTCGGCAGCCGAGCGCGGCGGCCCGGTACAATACGCGCCACGGCACTGGCGCTGGATCATGGTGGTGGTCCGCGCCCTGCCCTGGTGGCTGTTCAGCCGCACGAACCTCTAGGACGCGCAGCCATCCTGCCTCGCACTGTCAACCGCGCTCACGTCGCAGTCACGACGAGCGCGCCATGGCGCGTGGCGACGATGGTGTGCTCGAACTGCACGCAGGGAGCCGGCGGCTCGGACACGAGCGTCCACTCGTCCTCCGCGCTGGCCTGCTCGGCGAAGTGACCCCCGAGCGACAGGAACGGCTCGACGGTGAACACCAGGCCGTCAGTGATGATCCGCCGCTCGGACTTGTCGGGCCAGGTGGAGATTTCACCGGGCTCGTCGTGAAGGCTGTCGCCGACACCGTGACTCGCCAGGTTTTCGATCAGGGTGTAGCGGTTCTTCTTGGCGAAGGCTCCGATAGCGTTGCCGATGCCGGCCAGCGGCGCGCCCGAGCGCACGGCGCGGATGCCCTCCCACATGGCACGCTTGCCGTCGCGGCAGAGCGTTACGAGCTTGGGGCTCGCCTCCGGAACGACGAACGAGGCTCCCGTGTCGGCGAACACGCCGTCGCGTTCGGCCGAGACGTCGATGTTGACGAGGTCACCGGCCGAGATCACCCGGCTGCCGGGAATACCGTGCGCGATCTCCTCGTTCACCGAGATGCAGGTCGCGCCCGGGAACCCGTAGGTGATCTCGGGCGCGGACCGCGCTCCGTTCTCGTCGAGGATGCGGCGGCCGATATCGTCCAGTTCCTGCGTGGTGATTCCGGGCTGCAGCGCCGCTGCCATTGCGTCACGGGCCAGCGCGCAGATGCGCCCGATCGCCTTCAGCTTTTCGAGCTGGTCGTTGGAAGTGATGATCATGGCCGCTTCTGCGACGCCATCGCCTCAAGGTCAACGATGAGGTCGTGGCGCTCTCCTTCGCGGATCACGCCGACGTGGCGTAGCCACCACCACATGGTGAGCCGGTGGAGCAGCAGGTAGATCCACAGCGCCGCATCCGGATCGGGGTGGTCGATGGGACCATAGCCCTCGCGAATGGCCACGCCGCTGCCAGGAGCGTCGTGTTCGCAACAGAACAGTGCCTTGGCAAGATCGCAGACCGGGTCCGACGCCCTGGCGTTACCGAAGTCCAGCAGCCCGGTCAGTTGCAGCCGTCCGTCCGCATCCCTTTCAGCCAGCACGTTATGCGGCTGGAAGTCGTCATGGGCGAAGACGGCGCCCCTGCTGTGGGCGATGACACTGGCGTGATCCGCGACGATCGACTCCAGCCGCTGCGCCAGCGCTTCATCGCCGCCATAGCGCTTGAACTGGCCGATGCCGTGGGCGAAGCGACGCGCGAAATATTCCGTGTTGGTCGGCACTGGGTCGAGAAGGCCATCCGCATCGAAGGCACCGTAGCCGGGCACCGGCACGGTGTGCAGCTTGCGCAGCATCGCACCCATCTGGTGGTAGAGGTCGCCGACGTCCGGCGCGTCCCTGAAAGTCATCACCTGTCTGCCGGGCAGGTAGTTGGCGATCGTGTATCGGAACGGCATCCGGGTGCGGGTCTCGTCCGAGGCGAGGAAGCGAGTCATCGGCACATCGAGGTCGCGCAGCAACTGCGACGCATACGTCTCTTTGCCGGTCGCGTACGGCAGTGCGTCGTTGAATACCTTGAGCACGACCGGCTGGCCGTCCACACGGTCGATGCGGAACGAGCGTGCGCCGCCACCAATGAGTTCGGTGATAGTCGCGGGAACACCAAGGCCGAAATCGGCAAACGTGGCAGCGAGCCGATCGGGATCGATCTCGACCGGTGCGGCTTTGATCACATCTTGCTCCGCCACCGCCTCGGTCATTGCTTGAGCTTCAGATACGCCTCGACCAGCCCCCTGGTGGAGCTGTCGTGCCCGTCCGCCTTCTGCGTGCCCTCGACCTTGGGCAGCAGTGCCTTGGCAAGCTGCTTGCCAAGCTCGACGCCCCACTGGTCGTAGGAGTTCACGCCCCAGATCGTGCCCTGCACGAACACCTTGTGCTCGTAGAGAGCGACCAGGCTACCGAGCCGCTCGGGCGTCAGCTTGGGGTAGATCAGCGTGTTGGACGGGCGGTTGCCGGGGAACATCTTGTGCGGCGTCAGCGCCTTGATCCTCGCCTTGTCGAGGCCCTGCGCGCGGAGTTCGGCCACCACCTCCTCCTTGGTCTTGCCCAGCATCAGCGCCTCGGACTGGGCGAAGACGTTGGCGACCAGCTTGTCGTGGTGCGGCGGCAGGTGCTCGTGCGGCTGGGCGGCGACGAGGAAATCCACCGGGATCACGTCGGTCCCCTGGTGGATCAACTGGTAGAAGGCGTGCTGGCCGTTGGTGCCGGGCTCGCCCCAGATGATCGGGCCGGTGTTGTAGTCGACCGGCTTGCCCTCAAGGTTCACCGACTTGCCGTTGCTCTCCATGTCCTGCTGCTGCAGGTAGGCCGCAAAGCGCGAAAGCCGCTGGTCGTAGGGCAGCACGGCGTGGGTCGAAAAGCCCCAGGCGTTACGGTACCACACGCCGATGAGCCCCATGATCACCGGCAGGTTCTTCTCGAGCTTGGTCTTGAGGAAGTGCTGGTCCATCTCGTAGGCGCCGCGCAGGAACGCCTCGAATTTGTCGTAACCGACGGCGATGGCGACCGGCAGGCCGATGGCGGACCAGACCGAATAGCGGCCGCCGACCCAGTCCCAGAAGCCGAAGATGCGATCGGACTTGATGCCGAAGTCGGCGCAGGCCGGAAGGTTCGTCGAGAGCGCGGCGAAGTGGTCGGTCACTGCCGCCTCGCCCAGCGCCTCGGCGATCCAGGCCCGGGCTGTCGCCGCGTTGGTCATCGTCTCGTCGGTCGTGAAGGTCTTCGACGCCACGATGAACAGCGTGCGCCTCGGGTCGAGCCGCTTCAGCGTGTCGTGGATATGGGCGCCATCCACGTTGGAGACGTAGTGGGCGCGCAAGTCGGCCCGCGTGTAGGGTTCGAGCGCCAACGTCACCATCACCGGCCCGAGGTCCGAGCCGCCGATGCCGATATTGACCACGTCGGTGAAGCTCTCCCCGGTCGCTCCCCTGATCGAGCCGTCGCGCACCTTGTCGGAGAACGCCCTCATCGCCGCGAGTACGCCGCGCACCTCGGGCATCACGTCCTTGCCGTCGACCTTCACCGGCCGGTCGCCGAAGTAGCGCAGCGCCATGTGCTCGACGGCGCGGTCCTCGGTGATGTTGATGTGCTCACCCTTCCACATCGCGTCGCGCCGTGCCTCGAGCCCGGCGGCGCGGGCCATGGCGAACAGGGCCTCCATCGCCTTTTCGTCGATCCGGTTCTTGGAATAGTCCAGCAGCAGGTCCCCGGCCCGCGCCGAGAAGCTGGCGAACCGGTTCGGGTCGGCCGCAAACAGCTCGCGCATGGTCGTCTCCTCGAGACGCTTGCGGGCCTTCATCAACGGATTGAGGAGGGACTTGCGGCTGGAGGCCATGCGCTATTCTCCTGCGGGTGTTGCTATCGGGCGGGGAGGTCTCCCGCGGCCCAGGTGGCACGGGTTTGTGCCGCATAATCGGCAAACGTACCAGCCTCGATCGCGTGCCGGGCACCTATGCAGAGCTGCTGGTAGTAGTGCAGGTTGACCTGGCTCAGGATCATCGCGCCGAGCATCTCCTCGGTGCGGATGAGATGGTGCAGGTAGGCGCGGCTGAACCGTCGGCAGTTCGGGTTCGGCGACTGCTCGTCCAGTGGACGCGGGTCGTCCTTGTGCCGCGCGTTCTTGAGATTGATGACGCCCATGCGCGTATAGGCATGGCCATGCCGCCCGGCGCGGGTGGGATGCACGCAGTCGAACATGTCGACGCCGCGCTCGATGCCGCCCAGGATGTCGTCGGGCTTGCCCACGCCCATCAGGTAGCGTGGCTTGTCCACCGGCAGCTCCGGAGTGATCTCGGAGAGGACGCGGAACATCACCTCCTGCGGCTCACCGACCGCGAGGCCGCCGATCGAATAGCCGGAAAAGCCGATCGACTTTAGGCCGGCCGCGGACCGGCCGCGCAGCTCGGCATTGTCCCCTCCTTGCACGATGCCGTGCAGCGAGCGATGCGGCTGGTGACCAAAGGCATCCTTGGAGCGCTGGGCCCAGCGCAGCGACAACTCCATGGCCCGCTCCATCTCCCTGTACTCGGAGGGAAGCGGGATGCACTCGTCGAGCTGCATGATGATGTCGCTGTCGAGCAGCGTCTGGATCTCGATCGAGCGCTCCGGCGTCAGCTCATGCGCCGAGCCGTCGATGTGCGAGCGGAACTTGACGCCCTTTTCGGTGAGCTTCCTCAGCTTGGCGAGCGACATGACCTGGAACCCGCCGCTATCGGTGAGGATCGGCCGCTGCCAGTCCATGAAGTCGTGCAGGCCACCCAGTGCCGCGACGCGTTCGGCGCCGGGGCGGAGCATCAGGTGATAGGTATTGCCGAGCAGGATATCAGCGCCGGTGTCGCGGACCTGTTCGGGGTACATGCCCTTGACCGTGCCGACCGTGCCGACCGGCATGAAGGCAGGCGTGTTGATTTCGCCGCGCGAGGTGTCGATCCGCCCACAACGGGCCATGCCGTCGGTGGCGGCGAGGGTAAAGCTGAAGTCGGTCATGCGCGGGTCTTTAGCGGCACGACCGGCTTCTGTCACCTCGATCCTGTGTCAGACCGCGGCGATGATCTTGCGGTAGTCAGGCTCCGGGAAGGCCTTGAGCGTAGTGCTGCGGATAGCGCCCTTGGCGAGACGAAGAATTAGGGTCGCCATCGCCTCGTCGGTCGGCGCCTCCACCACACAGACGAGATCGTAGGCGCCCATGGTCATGTGGATGGATTCCATTGAGCCGCCAAGCGATTTGGCCAGCTCCTTTCCCGCATCGTAGCGGTTGGCGGATTCCTTGATTTCCTTCACGCCCTGCTCGGTCCAGTTGAGCAGTAGAATGTATTTGGACATTTCGACGCTCCTCTGCTTACGAAAGCGGATTACCTTCGCAACCAGAAGATTATACCTCTTCGATCCGTTCGAATACCGGCTTCAGGCCTTAAGCCGATAGCTCAACAGGACCCCGCCATTGTCCAGCACCCTCGAGGAAGCGAGCTCGACACCGATGGACTCCTCCTGCGGCCGGAACAGCGGCTTGCCCTTGCCGAGCAGGATGGGCGCGATGCAGAGGCGGTACTCGTCCACCAGCCCTGCCCCGAGCAGGCTCGACAACAATTCGGCGCTGCCGAAGACGTAGATCGGCCCGCCCTCTTCTGCCTTGAGGCCCCGCACCAGCTCGACCGCATCGCCTCGCAGCAGGCGGGTATTGTTCCAGTCGGCGCTCGTGAGCGTGCTGGAAATCACCGCCTTGGGCGTTGCGTTCATCGCCGGGGCCTCGGGATCGGTGGCGGTCGGCCAGTACTGCGACATGCCGTCGTAGGTCTTGCGGCCGAACAGAAGGAGACCCGCCTCCCGCAACTGCTGGTCGCTCAGCTCCTGCAGGTCCTTGCCCCAGACCAGGTGATGGAAGTCGTTGGACCAGGGCTCCACCCCCTGGAAATAGCCATCCAGTGTCACGACGTTCCAGGCGATCAGCTTGCGCACGGTTCCCTCCGTTACTTATGCATTTGCTTAAGTATCGACGCCGGCAGCCGCCCTGTCAAGCGCCGCCGGGCTTCAGCGGGAGCGGAACAGCAGGCTCGCGTCGCCGTAGGAGTAGAAACGATAGCCATCCTCGATGGCATGCCGATAGGCGGCACGCATCGTCTCGAGCCCGGCAAAGGCGCTGACCAGCATGAACAGGGTCGAGCGCGGCAGGTGGAAGTTCGTCATCAGGATGTCCACCGCGTTGAACCGGTAGCCCGGGGTGATGAAGATGTCGGTGTCCCCGATGAAGGGCTGCAGCGTGCCCGTGGCGCGCGCTGCGGTCTCGAGCAGGCGCAGGCTTGTCGTTCCCACCGCTACCACGCGGCCACCCCTGGCCTTGGCGGCCAGGATGCGCTCCGCCACGGCGGCAGGGATCTCCCCCCACTCGGCATGCATCACGTGGTCCTCGGTATCGTCCACCTTCACCGGCAGGAAGGTCCCTGCCCCCACATGCAGCGTCACCCGCTCGACCAAGACTCCGAGGTCTGCAAGCTGCTGCAACAGGCTCTCGGTGAAGTGGAGGCCCGCCGTTGGGGCAGCCACCGCGCCGTCGCGCGCCGCATAGACCGTCTGGTAGTCGGTCTTGTCGCGCTCCTCGGTGTGACGCTTGGCCTCGATATAGGGTGGCAGCGGCATCGCACCATGGGCCTTGATGGCCTCGTCGAGCTCGGCGCCGCCGAGGTCGAACTCCAGCGTCACTTCGCCGGTCTCGCCCTTGCCGGCAACCGTTGCGGCGATCCCGCCATTGTCGCCCAGTTCAAGCCGGTCGAGCACGTGCAGGCGCTTGGCCGGGCGGGCGAAGGCGCGCCAGGTATGCGGGTCGACGCGCTTGTGCAGGTTGAAGCTCACCTGCGAGCGGTTCTCGCCGCGGATGCGGGTGCCGACCAGTTCAGCCGGCAGCACGCGGGTATCGTTGACCACGAGCACGTCGCCGGCACGGAGCACGCGCAGCAGGTCGGTGACACGGGCATCCTCGAGCGGCTCGCCCGGCCGTACGATCAGCATGCGGGCAGCATCGCGCGGCTCGGCTGGATGCAGAGCGATGCACTCGCTGGGAAGCTCGAAATCGAATTCGTCGACGCGCATCAGGGACCGGTGCAGCTCACCGGCCAGGCGCCGTGACCGGGGATGCGAAGCGTCCCGCCCAGCACAGTCTGGTCGTTCTCTGTGGTCCTGAACAGGCGCAGCTCGGCAATCTTCTCCGTCACCGCCTCGTCGACGGCGTCAACGAGCACCACCTGGTCGTCCTCGTAAGCCTGGCCGACGCTGACGGGTTCACCGGGTCCATAGGCGGCACTGCTGGCCCAGGCCTGCTCGCCGGCCGAAATGTTCAGTCC
>JAEYZJ010000196.1 GCA_023430705.1 Pseudomonadota bacterium
GCGTTAGGTGGGCCGGACCAGCTGAACGACAGACCGTAGAGAAGTGGTCTGTACGCATAGCCATGGATTGCCCCCATTCGAACTGGAGTGCTGCGAAGGAGGGCTGGTGCGGGCGGCGGGATTTGAACCCGCACGGCCGATGGCCGAGGCATTTTAAGTGCCTTGTGTCTACCAGTTTCACCACGCCCGCGCCCGGCCTCTATACACGGCGAAAAACGATAGACCAATCTGGACATGGTAAGCGGTGTCGGGGCGGACTCGAAATCTGTGCCCAAGGCTGTGACCACCGTGACCCGATTGTGACCCCGCGCACGACCAAAAGCCCCGGATTTCTGGGGTTTTCTTTGCTGTTTCATAGACTTAAAATCCCGAGGGTGTATACCCGTGTGGGTTCGAGTCCCACCGCCCGCACCATTTTGGGGGATGGCGTCGTGCTGCTGAAGCTGGAAGTTCTCGAGGCGATCAGGCGCGGCGACATCACGCTGCAGTTCCGGCGCTGGACGCGGCCGACGGTGAAGCCGGGCGGCACGCTGATGACGAAGGTGGGGCTGCTGAAGATCGGCCGGATCGACGACATGTCGCCCGACGACGTCACCGAGGCCGATGCCCGGAAGGCCGGGTTCAGGGACGTGGCCGAGTTCCGGCGCTGGCTCGACACCATGAAGCAGGGCCCGCTGTTCCAGCGCATCGAGGTCAGCTACCTCGGGGAAGCGGAGTGATCCGGGCGGCGGTGCTCGCGGCGTTGCTGCTCGCGGCGGCGCCGGTGCTGGCCGAGGCGGCGAACGAGGAGCCGGACGGGGAGGGGATCCCGGCCTGCAGCGCGTGGGTGGCGCAGATGCAGGAGGACGAGGGCGGCGCGGTGTTCACCGCGGGCGCCTGTGCGACCGACCGGCCCGATGCCTTCCTGACGATGACCTGCGCCGGCGGCGCCGTTCACCTTCGCTACGACCTCGCGGCGGGCGCCGAGCGTTCGCCGCGGCCGGGCGAGACGGCCGGGGTCGACTTCACCATCGGCATCTCCACCCAGCGCGTGCCGATGCAGCACGAGGCCATGGACGGGATGTTCGCGGGCGTCGTGCCGGCGGCGGGGCCGCTGGTGGCGCTGCTCGCCTCGGGCGAGGAACTGCGGGTCGGCGACGGGGCCGGCATCTATCCGGGCCATACCTTCCGGCTCACCGGTTCGTCGGGCGCGGTGGCGGAACTGCTGGCGCGCTGCCGCTAGGCGCGGAGGCGCTCGGCCACCCAGGGCTGCTCCTCGAGGTCGGGACCGGTGACGCGGTAATTCTCCAGCGTTCCCGCGAGCACCCGCTGCAGCACCATGAGGGTGCGCACCCATTCGGTATAGATGCGGCGCGAGCGGCGGACGCCGTCGAGCGAGACGCAGCGGTTGCGGCCGGCATGCCAGTCGGGGCGGCGGCCCTCGCGGGCGAAGCGCTGGATCATGGCGGCGTGCGGCGGCGGCAGCGCCAGCACGGTCCAGTAGACCGTCAGCGCGTCGCCGCCGGGGTTGGACCGGGTCTCGACCGACTGGTTCCGGAAGGCCCAGATCAGGAGGTCCTGGATGTCGATGTCCTGCGGCATTGCCCGCTCCCTCTGTTCCGGCCCCCGCGTAGGAACGAGGGGCGAAAACGGCGGTTTCGGGGCGGGCCGGCAAAGCGCTGGGGCTGGTTGACGCGCCGTAAAGCGGCGGCAGGCAGCTTGCGTGCAATTTGGCCGGGCCGGTTTATCTGCGCGCGCATGGAACGCCGCGCCGGGTGGCGCCGTTGTCCGCGGCGAACCACAACAAAGGTGCCTCAACATGCACAAGGACGAAGTGAAAGGCGCAGCCAAGGAAGCCCGCGGCCACGTCAAGGATGCGGTCGGCAAGGCGACCGGCGATGCCAAGCTGCGCGCCGACGGCGCGGCCGACAAGGTCGAAGGGCGCGTGCAGAAGACGGCCGGCAAGGTCAAGGACGCGGCCCGCGACGCGCTCAAGCACTGAACGGCGACAGGTGCCCGCCGGAGTGGGAACCGGTCCGGCCCAGAGGGAGAACGGAGACCACTCTCCCCCGGCGCCTGATGCCTCCATCGGAAAGGCCGTCCCCGCGGGGGCGGCCTTTCTGCTATGATCGCCGGCAAGGGAGTTGGCGATGATCGGCAGCATTCTCACGGGCGTCGTCGCCCTCATCCACGCCTGTATACTCGTCCTCGAGATGTTCCTGTGGGACAGGCCGCAGGGCATGAAGGCTTTCGGCACGACGCCTGAGTTCGCCGCCCGGACCAGGGTCCTCGCCGCCAACCAGGGGCTTTACAACGGCTTCCTCGCGGCGGGGCTCGCCTGGGGCATCTGGCTCGGCGAGGCGGGCGATCCGGTCAAGGCGTTCTTCCTCCTCTGCGTCGCCGTCGCCGGCGTTTTCGGCGCGCTGACGGTCAGTCGCAAGATCCTCCTAGTACAGACCTTGCCGGCGCTGCTGGCGTTGCTTGCGGTCTGGCTGGCATAGCGCGTTATGCACAGGGGGGCGGGAAATAGTCGCACGCAATTGCGACACCGGCTCATCTTGGCTAACGTTCGTTCACGGCGGTGTGATCTGAGCGGTGTCCCGGATGAAGGCATACTCGATCGGTCAGGAGGCTGGGACGTTTCGCGGCGGCATTGCCGTTGCAGCGCGCCCTGCCCACCACACCGGCGCCGGTCGGGGCCCGCGAGTTGCGGCGCGTGCCCCCTCGAATGGTTCGCGCGAGGCGGACGAACGCCAGCGCGCCAGAGGCCAGGGTCGCGCTCGCGGCTTACTGTCGCCTGTCTGGCGTATCGCGCGGTATCGATGAGCATCGTAAGGCAACAGTCCACGTGGCGGACCGGGAGTGCGGCGCCGGAGGAGGGCTGGGCGTCCGGCCCGGCCGACAGCGGTTCGGACGCGCGGCAGGTGGTGTTCCGGGTCGACTACGGCATGGTCGGGCACGGGCTCGCCCCGCTGTTCGTCGAGGGGCGCCCCACCGAGATGGAGTCCTGGGGGCTGTCGAGCGACACCGTGCGGCGCCTCAGGCGGCTCAACGAGCTCTACGACCGGCAGATCAACTGGGACGATCCGGCCGATTCCGGCTGGCGGATGCCCGAGCAGGACCGCAACGAGTTCAACGCGCTGCTGCCGTTCGTCGTCTCGGAACTTCAGGTCGCCCTCGGCGACCGCTGGCAGATCGTGGTGGAAAGCCAGCCGATCTAGGTGGCGGCCGTCGTCCCGGCCGGCTCGAAGCTGTAGTGCAGCCGCGCGCAGCCGGCGCCGAGCGACACGGCCGAGAGCAGCCGCAGGCTGCGGTTGACGCCCATCGCCGGAAACAGCGGCTGGCCGCCGCCGAGCAGCTGCGAGATCACGTAGATCTCGATCTCGTCGAGGGCACCGCGCTCGATGAAGCTCATCTGCAGCCGGCCGCCGCCGAGCATCCAGACGTCGCCGTCGTCGTAGCCGCGCAGTTCCGCGATGAGGCTCGCAATGTCGCTGCGCGTCTCGAGTGGGCCGACGGGGTCGGGCAGGGGCCGCGAGGTCACGACCAGGGTGCGCTGCTCGCCATAGGGCCAGGGGATGTTCTCCCGCACCAGCCAGTCATAGGTGCCGCGGCCCATCACCACCGTGCGGATGCGCTTGATGAACAGGTCGTAGTCGTATTCGCCCAGCTGCATGTCCGTGCGCTG
>JAEYZJ010000094.1 GCA_023430705.1 Pseudomonadota bacterium
CGAGGATGATCAGCAGGAGGCGGGTATTGATGCTCGTGCTGACGGTGCGAGCGGAGTCGATGCGCCGATTGTCGTCCATTTTCATGTCCCCAAACGCCGCAACGCCGGATTTATGACATGTTTGTGACGATTGCAAATACAGTCATGGATGAACGCCCGCGCCGGGTGTATGGCGAGGTGGTCGAACGAAGAAATTATATATTGAGAATACAATATATCATCCGAAATGATCTACCGCTGTGATCCAGAATATGGCGGCGTGGCTTTGTCGAAAACAGTCAGGACTCGCTCCATCAACGAAGCATTCTCGCCGCGGTCGAGAGTTATCCCCCAAGGACTGTGTCGGCCCCTGTCAGGGCGGTCAGTCCGCAGAGAGGGAGGCTCCCGCGCCCGACGCTCCGCAGGCGGAGAGGATGCCCAGGGGGGCAGGGTGGGTTGCGATCGGGATGGGGGACGATAAGCTCGGCCGCAGGGAGGGCTCGATGAACCCCAGGAACAATGCACGGCTCTATGCGATGGCGTTTGCCAGCGTCTACCCGCTCTATATCGAGAAGGCCGAGAAGAAGGGGCGGAGCAGGGACGAGGTCGACGAGGTCATCCGCTGGCTCACCGGCTACAGCCAGGAGGGGCTCGAACAGGCGATCGCCGCAGGCACCAGCTTCGCCGACTTCTTCGCCCACGCCCCGGCCATGAACCCGGCCCGCACGCTCATCACCGGCGTCGTCTGCGGCGTCCGGGTGGAAGAGATCGAAGAACAGCCGATGCGAGAAATCCGCACTCTCGACAAGCTCGTGGACGAACTGGCGAAGGGGAAGACGATGGGGAAGGTGTTGAGGGGGTGAGGGGCTGCTTCGCCGGGCCACCTACACTGTTCCCCTTAAGCCGGTAAGCACGGCCGCTTATGGGCCCGAAGGGGGCATAGGGGCTTCGCGTTGACGTCGGGGGCTGGGTGATCGAACATGGTTGGAGTCCACTCCGGAGCGTGTTGCTGCAGTGGCACCCTGGATCATCGACTTTGAACGTCGGGAGATACGCGATGCGTCGGGCGGGCACGCAGGGCTTCGCCGTCGACAGTTCGACGTGCTGTTGTACCTGGCGCAGCGACACGATGAGGTGGTCTCGAAGGATGAGCTGATCCGGGTCAACTGGCATGGCCTCGCTGTCGGCGATGATTCCCTGACGAAATGCATCTCCGAGATCCGACGGGTGCTTGGTCCCGGGTTGCGAGGGACCCTGCGTACGCTGACGGGCAGGGGTTACATGCTGACGGGCTGGCGCATGACCGACGGCCGCCGGTTGCTGCCTTCGCCGGAGGAAGCTGGTCGCCTGCCGGCGGCGCGACCATTGGTAGGGCGGGAGGCGGACACGACCCGCGTTCTCGATCTCCTGGCACATGAGAGACTGGTGACGATTGCCGGCTCGGGCGGAGTGGGCAAGACGTCGCTGGCGATTGCTGCGGCCCACAGGGCGGAAGCCGGCTTTTCCGAAGGAGCCTATTTCGTTCCGCTGGCGCCGCTGGGCAGGGACGGATCCGTTGCGGCTGCGATCCTAGCGGGCCTCCGGATATCGGCCCACGGCGATCCGTTGAACGCGATTGTCGCGGAGTTGCGGAACAGGCGCCCGCTGCTGGTGCTCGACAATTGCGAGCACGTGATCGACGACGCCGCCCTGGTCGTGACGAAGCTTCTGGCCGAGGCGCCCGGGGTGGTGGTGCTGGCAACCAGCAGGGAGCCGCTTGCCGTCGATCTGGAGGCGATCTACCGGGTCGGCCCGCTGGCCTATCCGGAGGAGGTGACGGGCATCGCAGCCAGCGAGGCGCTCGGCTATCCGGCCGTTCAGCTGCTAGCACGCCGGGCGGCTCTGGTGGATCAGGACTTCGTGCTGCGGAACGACGACGTGGCAGCCGCGATCGAGCTATGCCGCCGGCTCGACGGGATTCCGCTGGCCATCGTGCTGGCCTCCACGCAACTGCAGGCCATGCGGCTCGATCAGGTGGTGCAGGGTCTTGACCAACGGTTCGATCTCCTGGTCCGGGGCTCGCGCGATGCTGACCCCAAACAGCGGACGCTGCGTGCGATGGTCGCCTGGAGTGTCGACCTGCTGTCCCTGCAAGAGCAGGAACTGTTTGCCCAGATCGGTGTCTTTGCCGGGCCGGCAGCAGCTGACGATATCGTTGCGGTGTGTCGCATCGGCACGATCGCGCCACCAGTCGCGCAGATCGTTTCGCTGGTGGAGAAGTCGCTGCTGAACGCACATGCGGCCGGTAGCGGGCCGAACCGGTATGGCTATCACGAAACCACGCGTGCCTATGCCCTGGAGAGGCTGCAGGGAGATCGTGGGGTGCGTCGGCGCCACGCCGAGCGCATGGTGGCGGTGCTGGGGCAGGCGGAGACGGAGCTGGAGTTCTCACCGTCGGCCGCCTGGAGTGACCGCTATGAACCCTACGTCAACGATCTGCGCTCGGCGCTGGCGTGGAGTTTCTCCGCAGAGGGCGAGCCGGCCCTCGCTGCCGCGCTTGTTGCCCGGGGGGCGGTTCTGCTCGACGAACTGTCGCTGCTGGCGGAACGGAGGGGTTGGGTGGAGCGGGCCCTATCGTTGCCGGATGCGGCAAATGACCCGGCGATTCTGGGGCGCCTCACCCTGTGGCGGGCCATGCGCACCAGTTGGGTGGTCTGGGACGACGGCCTCGCGTACGAGGCTGCCGCCCTGTTCGCGCAATCGGGCGAAACGCTGTGGGAAGGCCGGGCTCGGGCCATGGCTGCTGCGAGCGATGGCTACGTCGGGGAATGGGACAAGGCAATGGCAGGCTTCGATGCTGCAGAGGAACTGCTTCGTCCGTTCGGTCCGACGCGATCCCTCAGCAAGGTGCTGCGCTACAGGGCGACGATCCTGATCTGGCAGAAGCGCACGCGGGAGGCCGTTCTGCCGCTTGAAGAGGCAACCCGGATTGCCGAGGCCATCGGTTACTTCATCGGCGCGGCCCGTGCTCGCGCGACACAGGGTGAGCTTGCCTTTGAAGAGGGGAACATGGCGCTGGCCATCTCCATCATCCTCGATGACCTCGCGGCGATGACAGAGGCCAACTGCCTTCCCGAAATGCAGATGTCGCTGCTGTTTCTTGCCGGTTACCGGTTGGTTGACGGGCAGGCGGACGCGGCAGTGCAGCCACTCCTGCAAGGTTTTGAGATCGATCGCCGCCTTGGTGACATCTGGGCCGCCCGCGCCCGGGTGGAGCTCGCCGCAACTTACCTTGCAATCGCGGGAGATCTCGCCGGTGCCGCAGCCCTCATGGCTTTCGTCAAGGCTGCCAATGTCGATGCAGAGCGGCAGGCGGAGCGATTCCAGGAGGTGTTGCGCGTGCGGGTGTCGGGCCTGCTGGAGCCGTTGGCGCCCGAACTGCGCAACCAGGCCCAAGGGGAGGGCGCCAGCTGGTCGCTGGACGAGGCCATTGCCACGGCAGTCCGGAAGCTGACGTCCCGCTGAATTCAGGAAAAGGTCAGGTCGGGGTCAGGCCTCCTGCGCTCCCAGGCGCTAGGACGGCAATGTCGCGCGGGTGGCTTTCGTCGAAAGCCAGGGAAGGGCGCGATGTCAGCCATTCTCATCGGAGAGCAAGATGTTCAAGCCCCATTGGGTCGTCATTCTGCTGGCGGCCAGTGTCAGTGCAGCGGGTGCAATGGAGTATCATACGCTGGACAGTGTCGAGGTGCATAAGGCGGCCAACGTCGACAGCGCCGTGCTCGGCACCCTCCAGGCCAGCGAGAGGGTAGAGGTTCGGCGCTGCGGGGATGGCTGGTGCCTGATCGGGCAACCGGAAGTCGAGGGGTGGGTGCGGGAAACCGACCTGCATCTTCGTGGCGGCGGCCCCTAGCCATCAAGGATCCAGGGTGAGCACAGCTGCATCTGCTCGATCTGTTGGTCGGCGGGTGTACGCCGAACATGTTGGCGTTCCCCAGCCCCGATATCTGTGGGTGCATGGCTAGGCCCGCGGTGCAATATTCTTAACTGGCCGGATGACCGCTATTGGCGCAACGCGGGCGTACCCCATAGCCCCTTGACACCACTCCCCCCGCTCCCCCATAAACCCCGCACCAATTTCGTGGAGCACATCCCGTGCTGAAGCTTATCGTAGTAGTGGGGCGCATCGGTCGCGTGGGGTAAAGGTCCCCGCGGATGGCTGGTGCGCCGAAAACAGGTCCCGAACGGGGCCTTTTTTATTGCCTGAGATTCCGGCTCGGCCGGTGAAGTGAAACGAAGACAGACCCCTCATCCGGCGCTCCGCGCCACCTTCTCCCCAGCGGGGCGAAGGGAGAGGGGGAGGAGTGGAGTGACAGAATGGCCGAGCAGATGACGGGCGCGGAAATGGTGATCCAGGCGCTGGCGGACCAGGGGGTCGAGCATATCTTCGGCTATCCCGGTGGCGCGGCGCTGCCGATCTATGATGCGATGTTCCAGCAGGACAAGGTGCAGCACATCCTCGTCCGCCACGAGCAGGGCGCCGGCCACATGGCCGAAGGCTACGCCCGCTCGACCGGCAAGGTCGGCGTGGTGCTGGTGACGTCGGGCCCGGGCGCCACCAACGTCGTCACCCCGCTCACCGACGCGCTGATGGACTCGGTGCCGCTGGTGGCGATCTCGGCGCAGGTGCCGACGACGCTGATCGGCACCGACGGCTTCCAGGAATGCGACACGGTCGGCATCACCCGCTCGTGCACCAAGCACAACTACCTCGTGAAGAGCGTGGCCGAGCTGCCGCGCGTGCTGCACGAGGCGTTCCACATCGCGCGGTCCGGCCGTCCGGGGCCGGTGCTGGTCGACATTCCCAAGGACATCCAGTTCGCCATGGGCACCTATTTCGGGCCCGACGAGATCGCCGCCACGCGGCACAAGAGCTACCG
>JAEYZJ010000173.1 GCA_023430705.1 Pseudomonadota bacterium
TGCGACGTTCCACTAATGAGCGTGTTCAGGGGTGCTGAGTCAACAGCGCCCGAATACGACTTTTGGTCGTGTTCTACCCGTGGAACATCTGGTGATGCGTCGGTGTGTTGAGAAGAATGGTGAGAATACTGCTTCGGTATTGAAGCGTCAGATGAGTAACCTAGTCTATGTGCGCCATTGTTGGCCCGGGCAAGGTCATTCGGCGAGAATTCCGCCGGGTTAAGTTAGCCTTTCACACCGACGCCGGCGAACCCGGTGTTCATGTTCCGGCGCAAGAGGAAGTAGACGCCGACCGCCGGGGCCGCGTAGACGATAGAGAAGGCCGCGAGGAATCCGTAGTCGATGGCGCCCTGTCTGCCGAAGGCGGCGTAGAGGCCCACTGACATCGGGAAGCCAGCCTCGACGCGCGAGAAGATCAGCGGCAGCAGGAACTCGTTCCAGGCGCCGGTGAAGCTGAAGAACCACACCACGGCGAGCCCGGCGCGCGACATCGGCAGGACGACTCCCGTGACGATCTGCCAGAGCGAGGCTCCATCGACATAGGCTGCTTCCTCGAGCTCGATGGGCACGGTATCGAAGAAGTTCTTTAGCAGCAGCAGCGTGAAAGGCAGATTCAGGCAGGTCAGCGCGAGCATGACCCCCACCTGATTCAGCAGTCCCGCCCGTTGCGCGGTGAAGTAGATTGGCACGAGAACGCCGATCGAGGGCAGCATGCGTAGCAGTACCAGGGTCCATAGCAGCGCGTTCTTGCCAGGCATGCGGAGTCGGGAGAGCGGGTAGGCGCATGCGGCTCCGACAACGACGCTGAGCGTCGCGGTGCCTGCGGCGATGAGCAGCGAGTTTAAGAACTGGCGGCCGGCGTTGCCGCTTGTCGCCTCCGCGAAGTTGTCGAAGCCGAAGCTCGAGGGCCAGGCCAGGCGACCCGTCGCGGCGGTATCGAAGGCGTTGCCGAGCAGCCAGGCGAATGGGCTCACCCAGATCAGCGCCATGAAGGCCAGGGCAAGTGCCATTGGGCGCGAGAGCGTGTCGCGTTCCATCACTTGGGCTCCCGCAGCATGCGCAGGTAAACCAGGGAGAGAACCCCGACGATCACCAGCATGGCCACCGAAATGGCGCTGCCGAACCCGAGGTTTCCGCGCGCAAAGCTCTGGTTGTAGAGGAACACGGCCAGGGTCTCGGTCTGTCGGCCTGGACCGCCTCCGGTCATGGCGAAGATCAGGGGAAAGTAGGTGAAGGTCCAGATCGTGATGAAAAGGAGGTTCGTGGCGATGTGGGGCCGGATGATCGGCAGTACCACGTGCCAGGCGCGCTGCCACGGGGTGGCCCCGTCGATCCTTGCGGCCTCAATGATGTCGCGCGGTACGGAATCAAGGGCCGCAACGAAGAGCAGGTAGCTCCACGCGGTGCCTTTCCAGATGTTGGCGATGATGACCACAGGCAGGGCAAGGTCGTTGATAAAATTGATCGGCTTCAGCCCGAGCGGCACGATGAACAACGAGTTGATCAATCCGGTCTGCGAGGTCGTGGCCGACCACAGAAACGCCGCGACGATGTCGGGTAGGAGCCAGCCCAGCATTATGCACACTTCGACGACGGTGCGCGTCATCGACACTGTGCCGCGTAGCGCGGTGGCAAGCAGGAAGCCGAGCAGGGATTGACCTACGACGGCCGAGAAGAAGACGAAGATGACCGAGGTCCAGAGTGCCTCGAGGAAGCCCTTGCGGTTGAACAGTCGCCAATAGTTGTCGAAGCCCACCCAAGACCATTCCACGGCCTTGCGCCCGGTCAGCCCGAGATCGGTGAAGCTGTAGGTGAAAGCCCAGCCGGTGAAGTAGAGCAGACCGCCGACGAGGACGATCGCGGGCAGCATGGCGACGCTGAGCAGTAGCAGGTTGCTGGTGATCCAGGGGTTGGCCTGGTGTCTCATGGGCGGCTCGTTCGGTCAGGACAGGGTCGCGCCGGCAGGCGGATGAAGCCTTCACGGCGGCACCCGAAAACGGGTCGGATGCCGCCGCGTCGGGAGGAGCCGCCTATTCGTACGTGATCACCTTTTCCTCGCCGAACTCGTCGATGAGCGCCTCGTGATAGTTCTGGACAACCTCGTCGACGCTCGCGCCGTCGAGGATCTCGGTTGTCATCTGCTGCACCAGCGCAGAGACAGTTTGGTAACCCGGGATGGTGTCGCGCCCGGTCGTGTCCGCTGCGAGAGTGGTCGCCTTGGCGAGGTAGGGATCGGCCATGTACTCGGGCGATTCCGAAATGTCGGTGCGGACGGCCATGCGGTGGTTGGCCAGCGTCCAGGGCTTGAAGTTGGCCTCATCAAAGATGGTGCTCACCAACTGGAATGCCTTGGCCTTGTCGGCAGCCTTGGAGTTGATGCCGATCGTCCAGCCACCGGAGATGTTCGTCGTCGCCTTGGTGCCCGGATCGCCCGAACCCGGCCACGGCGTCCAACCTACAACGGCGTCACGCTCTTCGCGCGAGGGCAGGTTCACGCCATTGCAGTCCCACAGGCAGGCATCCTCCCACGAGCCAGAAGCGAGGATGCCGATCTGGTCGTTGGCGAGCGCCTCACGCACCGCTGCGCCGACATCGGCGGCGTAGTTGAGATCAGCCGGCATCTTCATGTCCTGGTAGACCTGCTTGTAGAGGTCGAGCGTCTTGCGGATGGCCGGGCTGTCGCCGATCCACTGTTGGGTATCGCGCCTGAGCAGGCGATTCCGATCGCCATCGGGCACGTCGGCGCCGAGCAGGGCCATGTAGAACCCCTGCATGGTGGCGCCCTCGCCCTGCTTGATGCCGGCGGGCAACTGGAAGAAGTACTGTACGCCCGTGTCTTTCAACTTCTGAGCGGCGTCGAGGACATCGGCCCAGTTCTTGGGTTCCCACGGGGTCGGGATGCCGGCCTTTTCGAAGTTGGACTTGTCATACCAGAGCATGCGCACGTCGGTGTCCGTCGGCAGCGCGTAGACGTTGCCGTCATAGGAGGCGACCTCGAGCAGGCCGGGCATGTAGTACTGGTACTGATCCCAGCCCTTTGCCTGTTCGGTCAGGGGTTCGAGATAGCCCGACGCGGCGAACTCGGAGACCATGAAGGAATCCATCTGGATGACGTCGGCGGCGGTGCCGGCAGAGAGGTCGAGCGACGTGCGCTGGTCATATCCGGTGCCGGGCAGCTTGATGGCCTCGACCTTTTCGCCGGTTTCCTCCTCGTAGGCGGCGATGCCGGGCTCGACCAGGGACGACAGCCATTCGGCATACATGATGCTCACGGCGTGGGCAGGGGCAGTGGCGGCGATCATGGCAAGCGCCGCCGCGGACGCCAGGAGAGTCCGTTTCAGCATGCAATCCTCCTCATTTTCACATCGCAGTCCTCATTGCGTCGGCCTGCGCGGCACCCCTCGATGCCTCGAGAGCTAAGCGCATTTGTTGCAACGTTGCAATAAGTCATGCGAAAATTGACGTATCGAGCTGCACATCTCCGTTATTAAGACTGTAGAATCAGAGGCCTACAAGAAGTATGTCAGTCATTATGTCCAAATACGACGGTTGCATCGATGCAATTCTCTCCGCTTCGGGTTCGACTTCGTCGCCAGCGCTACCGGGTGTATGAGGTGAGCGGGGTTCGGACGAGGCCATGACCAAGACAAGACCAGAGCGGGGCGAAGCGCAGGGCCGGCAGCGGGGCAAACGGCCAACGCTCAAGACGATTGCCGAAATCACGGGGCTGAGCCTCTCCACTGTTTCACTGTCGCTACGCGGCGGAGCGTCACTCAAGGAGGAGACGCGCCGCAAGGTCGCCGAGGCGGCCGCCAAAGTCGGCTATGTTCCCGATCGCGCCGGCGTGCGGCTGAGAACCGGCAAGACCAATGTGATCGCGCTGGTGCTCGATGGCGCAGACGAGTCCATCGACTTCGCCAGCCACATGATCCGCGGCATCGGCGTGGCCATTGCGGGCACGCGGTACCATCTGACGGTTATTCCCGAGTTCGATCGACTCGCCTCTGTGGAGTCGGTGCGATACATCCTCGAGAACCGGACCGCGGACGGGGTGATCATCACGCATACCGGGTTGCGCGACCGACGGGTGCAGATGCTGATGGATGCGGACTTTCCATTCGTCAGCCATGGCCGAACCGAGTTCTTCACGCCGCACCCGTTCCACGACTTCCATGCCGAAGCCTTTGCCGAACTGGCGGTAGAACGGCTGGCGGCCAGGGGCTGCCGAACGCTCATGCTGTCGGTCGGGGACGACACGACCACGAACTTCCACAACATCGACCGCACATTCAGCAGGGCAGCGCAGCGCTTCGGCGTGGCGGGAAGAGTGGTAGTGCAGAAGAACTTCCGTCCGGCCTCACCGGAGATGCGTCAGTTCGGGCGGGAGCTCGCTTCCCAGGCGGATCGGCCAGACGGGATCATCTGCGACAACGAGACGAGGGCGATTTCGCTCCTCTGCGGGCTTCAGGATGGGGGCGCTCTGTTGGGGCGCGACCTTCACTTCATCTGCAAGCAGACCTCGGACATTCTCTCGACCGTCTTCCCGGTTATCGACACGATCGAGGAGGACGTCTATGCGGCGGGGCTTGAACTGACGAGGTTGCTGTTGCGCCGTATCAGCGGCGAGCCGGCAGAGCGCCTGCAAACATTGAGCGAGCCCATCGCGCACTGGCGGAGCTGAGGAGCGCGGCCGCTACAGTCTCACCGGGACGCAGGTCCGGACGCTCTCGTCGGCGGCCAAGCAGATTCGCAGCGACTGGACGGCATCCTGCATGTGGCGTGTGAGGTCGATGTCCTCGGTGATGGCGCGATAGACGTATTCCTGCTCGCGGTCGCACAGAGCCTGGTGGCCGGGTTCGTCAGCCATGGACAGCCAGTCATCGGGCTGGGCAAAGCCGCCGTCGCGCAGCTGCGCGTGGTGGACGCGGATGCGAGAGGTGCGGGTATGGGTATCGAGATCGTCCGAGCGGCCGTCTTCCATGATGATGGAGACGGCGCCGTTCGGGGACATCACATCCTTCACGAAGAAGGCGGCCTCGGACATCATCGGTCCCCAGCCGGATTCATACCAGCCGACGGAGCCATCCTCGAAAAGCACCTGCATGTGCCCATAGTTGTACATGTCGGGGGCAATTTCGTCGGTCATGCGCAGTCCCATGCCACGGACTTCGACCGGTCTTGCGTCGGTGATCTGACACCAGACGTCGACATAGTGCACGCCGCAATCGACGATGGGGGAGGTGGTCTGCATCAGCTGCTTGTGCACGTCCCACCCGGCGCCGCTCGACTGCTGGTTGAGGTTCATGCGGAACACATAAGGACCACCGAGCGCACGTGCCTCCTCGATCAGCCGCATCCAGGAGGGATGGTGGCGGAGGATGTAGCCGACGATGAGCTTGCGGTTATTGGCTTTGGCCGCGGCGACGACGCGCTCCGCGTCGGCCACGGTCGCGGCCAGCGGCTTTTCGACGAAGACGTGCGCTCCCTGCTCAAGCGCCGTGACGGCGTAGTCCGCGTGGGTGTCCGTGTAGGTGTTGATAGAGACGAGGTCGGGCCGGAGAACGCGAAGGGCCTCCGGGAACGAGCTCTCGACCGGGTAGTCCGCCAACTCCGCGGGCAGGTTTCGTGGTGCCGAGCGGTTGACCAGGCCGACGAGGTCGAAGCCGGGGTGGCGGTGGTAGGCAAGCGCGTGGCTGCGGCCCATGTTGCCGAGGCCTGCGGCGAGGACGCGGA
>JAEYZJ010000336.1 GCA_023430705.1 Pseudomonadota bacterium
GGCCGGGGGGGGGGGGGGGGCCGCCTGGGGCCTCGCCTTCGGGGTCACCTGCCTGCTGCCCTTCGCCTGGCTCGGCTATCAGGCGGCCCGCTACCCGATGGTCAACGAGGTCACGACGGACATCGCCACTCCGCTGACGCTGATCTCGACCATCGCCATCGCGCCGACCACCGCCGCGATGCGCGAGAAGGTCGCCGAGGTCTTTCCAAACGCGCGCACCCGCTCCTATCCGATCGAGGCGACGGAGATGTTCAACATCGTCGACGACCTCGTGGCGCAGCGCGGCTGGGACGTGCGCATCCGGCGCGCCCCGCCGACCTCGCTCGACACCGGCCAGATCAACGCCATCGCGGTGACGCTGTTCGGCTGGCGCGACGAGGTGGCGATCCGCGTCGCCGGCACCCCGCAGGGCTCGACCATCGACATGCGCTCGGTGCCGCTGGGCGGCTTCCACGACTTCGGCGAGAACGGCAAGCGGGTCGAGGAATTCCTGCTGGCGCTGGACGAAAAGATCACGCTGACGCTGCGCAATGCACCGCAGGCGCCGGCCGCCGCCGACACCGATGCGCCGCCGGTGCCCGCGGACGATGGCGACGATGGCTAGCGGGGCTCAGCCGCCGGCGGGGAAGATGGTCATGCCGCCGAGGCCGTAGGTGGCCCCGATCTCCCCGTGATCGGCGAGATACTCGGCATGGGCGCGCAGGGTCATGCGCGCGGCGAGCAACAGCGGCAGCGGCAGGTCGGGATAGATCGGGCCGACCAGCTGGCCGACACGGTGGGCCCCCGCGGCCACCGCCGCGACGACCTGGCGGTTGCGCTCCTGGCGGTGGGCCAGCAGGGCCCGGGCATGGCCGGGGCCGTCGGCGATCGCGTCGCCATGGGCGGGGAGATAGCTCGAATAATCCAGCCCGATGAGGCGCTCGAGGGACTTGAGGTACTCGCCCATCGAGCCGTCGGGCACCGAGACGAGGGTGGAGTTCCAGCCCATGACGTGGTCGCCGCTCAGGAGCCACGGCGTGCCCGGGAGGCCGAAGGCCAGGTGGTTGGCGCAATGGCCCGGGGTGGCGACGACCTCGAGCCGCACGCCGCCGACGGCGACGCGCTCGCCATCGGCCAGCACGCGGTCCGGGACATGGCGCCAGTCGCTCTGGCGGGCGACGGGGTTGATCTCGAACAGACGCCGGGGCCGGCTGAGCCGGTGCCTGCCGCCGGACCAGACGGGTGCATCGACCGCGGCCTTGAGGCGGGGCGCGAGGGCCGAGTGATCGAGGTGGGTATGGGTGAGCAGGATGGCCTCGACCCGCCGCCCGGCGATGGCCCCGAGCAAGGCATCGAGGTGGTCGCTGTCGTTCGGGCCGGGGTCCACCACGGCGACGGTGTCGCGGCCGAGGAGGAAGCTGTTGGTGCCCTTGAACGTATAGGGTCCGGCATTGGGCGCGGTGATGCGGACGACGTCCGGCGCGACGGCCACTGGCTGGCCGGTACGGGGTTCGAACTGGGTGTTGAAGCGGAGGGGAGCGGTCTGGGCGGCCATTGCGCTCTTTCGGGCGAGCGACTAGTAAAGGGCGCTGGAATTTCTCCTCTTAGTGAAGGATTGGCAATGGCTTTGACGCTCACCACGCCGAACACGGTACTCGGCGTGCTTTCGCCCAAGTCGCAGTCGGCTCGCCTGGCGGCCAACATCGCCACCGTGGTCGTCGGCTCGCTCATCCTCGCCGTGTCGGCAAGGATCAGCGTGCCGGTGCAGCCGGTGCCGGTGACGCTGCAGACGCTTGCCGTGGCGGCGCTCGCGGCCGGGTTCGGCTGGCGCATCGGCGTGGCGACGGTCGCGCTCTACCTGCTTCAGGGCCTCGCCGGCCTGCCGGTGTTCGCCACCGGCGGCGGGATCGACTACGTCCTGCGCCCCTCCTTCGGCTTCCTCGTCGGCTACCTGCCGATGGCCTACATCATCGGCCGCGCCGCCGACCTCGGCGCGTCGAAGCGAATCGCCCTGCTCTTCCTCGCGATGATCGTGGGTGACGCGGTGGCCTTCGCCTTCGGCTTCAGCTGGCTGCTGGTCGTCGCCAACATCATGATCCAGGCCGGCGCGGGGCTGCCCGGCTGGCTCGAAGCGGGCAACCTGATCGCCACCGGCTGGAACGGCGCGGTTGCCCCGTTCGTGATGTGGGACGTGCTGAAGATGGCGTTTGCCGCACTGAGCATCGTGGGCATCTGGAAGCTGATGCCGAAGAAGGCCTGACACGATCAGGCGAACAGGTTCGAGGGGCCGGTCGGTGACCGGCCCCTTGCTTTTTCCGGTCGGCAGTCCGGCTAGAGCGGCGCCGCCGGGAACACCCCCGACATGGTCGTGAACCCGGGAATGCGCTTCACCCGATCGAGCCAGCGGCGCACCGCCGGATAGTCCTGGCGCGAGATGCCGCCCTCCTCGCAGAGCACGATGTCGGGGAAGCAGGCGATGTCGGCAATGGTGGGACGGCCGGCGGCGCACAACCAGTCGCATTGCTGCCGCTCACCGAACCAGAGGTGCTCGTCGATCCGCCGCAACTCGGCATGGGCCTGCAACTGGAGCGCGGGCAGGTCGTGGTCATAGCCGAAATTGACGGTGAGGCGGGCGAGGCCGGCCGAGGCCCCGAGGCGCCTGGAAGTGGCGAGCCAGGACTCGATATCGCCGGCGTCGAGCCAGGTCTCGTCGTGGATCCGCGCGAGTTGGGCGAGCGTCGCCTCCGGATCGGTCCAGAGCGTTCCGCCGATGACGAGGACCGGCACCCGGCCGTCGGGATTGAGGGCCCGGAAGGCCGCGCCCTCGTGCTCCCGCCCGGGAAAGACGTCGACCGGCACGACCTCGTAGCCGAGGCCCAGGATCGAGAGCATCAGGCGCAGCTTGTAGCAGTCGGCGCTCAGTTCGAAATCGTGGAGCCGCATCAGATGTCGAGCACCAGCCGGCCGGACCTGGCGCGCGAGACGCAGGTGAGCATCGTTGTGCCGGAGCGCCGCTCGGTCTCGTTGAGATAGACGTCCTGATGGTCAGGCACGCCTTCGAGCACGCGGGTGAGGCAGGTGCCGCAGGCGCCCTGCTCGCAGGAGGACGGTGCCGCGATGCCGTTCTCGCGCATCACTTCGAGGATCGAGCGGCCCGCGGGCACGGCGAGGGTCATGGCCGAGCGGGCCAGCTCCACCGTGAAGGACGTGCTCAGGTCGATCTCGCGGGCGTTGCTGAAATACTCGAAATGCACCGCCTCGTCGGGCCAGCCATGCGTCGCCGCGATGGAGCGCACCAGCTCGAGCATCGGCCCGGGTCCGCAGGCATAAAGGTGGGAGGCGCGCGCATGCCCGCCGAGCAGCGCCTCGATCCCGGCGCGGGTTTGCGCCGGACTGCGGCCCGCGTGGATGGTCACCCCGTCGCCGAGCGCCGCCAGTTCGTCCGCCATCGGCACGTGCCCCCCCGAACGGGCGAAGACGTGGAACTCGAACGGCAGGGCCGAACGCTTCAGCGCCCGGGCCATGGACAGGAGCGGGGTCACTCCGATGCCGCCGGCGATCAGCACGGTGCGCGTCGCGTCGCGCCGGAGCGGGAAGTTGTTGCGCGGCTCGGAAATGGCGATGACGTCACCAACCCGCAGCGTGTCGGCGATGGCGAGCGAGCCGCCGCGCGAAGCGGCCTCGCGCTTGACCGCGATGGTGTAGCTCAACAGCTCGCCGGGGCCGTTGGTGATGGAATACTGCCGGACGAGCCCGTTGGGGAGGTG
>JAEYZJ010000338.1 GCA_023430705.1 Pseudomonadota bacterium
CAGCAAGGTGCAGGCGCCGGTGCCGCGTCCGCAGCCTGCCGTCGATCCGATGGACGAGATCGAGAGCCTCATCGGCGAGGCGGTACGCGTCGAACTGACCAACGAGAAGCCCGCCGCAGTCGAGCCGGAGATCGAACCCGATGTCGAGCACAAGGAGCCGGCTCCGGCTCCCGCCGCGCCCGTCGTGCCGCCGCTGACCACCGGTTTCGCCCCACGCCGCGCTTCGCTGCGCGAGAGCGAGCCGCAGGTGCCCTCGGCCGAGGCTGCCATCCTTGCCGCCGCCGCCGCGAGCGGCGCCGAGGTCGGCCGCATGGACGAGGTGCGGGCCGAGCCGAGCCCTTACAAGCGCGCGAAGGCAAAGCCCGAACGGCGCCTCGGCGGAATGCGCCAGTATGTCGGTATGGCCGTTGCAGGCACCCTGCTGCTCGCCGCCGGCTTCGGCCTCTACTGGGTGCTGGGCATGAGCCGCGGGACCGACGCGGAAGCGCCCGTGCTGCAGGCAGATGCCACCCCGATCAAGGAGGCGCCGCCTCCCACGGCGCCGGCCCCGACCAACCAGGGGTCCGTCGTCTTCAATGAACTCGATGGCCGTTCGGCGCCCGTTGAAGAGCAACTGGTCTCCCGCGACGACAGCGAAGGCACCAGCGTCGCTGATGTCGCCACGCCCGTGGGCGGTACCGAAACCGCCGGCGGTGAGAGCGAACTGGCCAACCGCAAGGTGCGCACCGTGACCGTGCGGCCCGACGGCACCATCGTTTCGGGCGACGATGCCGTCGCAGGCAACGAGGAACTGCCGGTGGACCGCCCCTCCGTCCCGGACCTGCCCGGGGCCGAGGTGCAGCCGTCCGAACTGCTTGCCGCGGCGCCGTCAGGCACGGCCGCGACCGATCCGATCGCGGCCGCCATCTCTGCCGATTCTGCCGATGCCACGCAGATGGCGGCGCTTCCAGAGACTCCGACTGCCAGTGTCGATCCGAACGTCGTGGCGCCCGTCCCGGTGGCACGGCCGGTCAATCGGGCGGCGCTCGCCAGCCGCGCCGTGCAACCGTTGGCCGCAGCCGAACCGGTCGCGTCCGCGCCGCCAGCGGCCGCCTCGGTCGGCGGTTCCGGCCCCTACGTGCAGCTCAGCTCGCAGCCGACCGAAGCCGATGCCCAGAACTCCCTGCGCGCCATGCAGAACCGCCTGTCGGGCCTCGTGGCCGGGACCAGCCTCGGCATCAGGTCGGTAGACCTCGGCGCCAAGGGCACGTGGTATCGTGTCGTGCTGCCGGTCAATTCCTTCCAGGAAGCGACCCAGACCTGCGCGAGCCTCAAGGCGAACGGCGTCGACTGCCTGCCGATTGGCGGTTGATCGCCGTCGGCTCTTCCTTGACGCCTGGCCGGCTTAGGGACCAAATCCGGCTTCAGGACGGATAGGGCGGCTCCTCCATGGGCGACACATCGCAGGATTGGTTCGCGGCAGCCGACGCCCCGCGCGACGACGAGATCCTCTATGTCGATGTCGGCGGCTACGAGGGCCCCCTGGACCTGCTGCTCGACCTTGCCCGGCGCCAGAAGGTGGACCTGGGCAAGATCTCCGTGCTGGCCCTTGCCGAGCAGTATCTCGGCTTCATCGAGAAGGTGCGCGAGAAGCGCATCGAGATCGCGGCCGACTATCTGGTGATGGCGGCCTGGCTCGCCTACCTCAAGAGCCGGCTGATGGTGCCGCAGGCGCCCAGCGACGACGAGCCGACCGGCGAGATGATGGCGGCGTTGCTGCAGTTTCGCCTGAAGCGGCTCGAGGCCATGCGCAAGGCCGCGATGCAGCTCGTCAACCGGCCCCGGCTTGGCCGTGATGTGTTCGCGCGTGGCCAGCCCGAGCCGGTGCTGGTGGAGCGCCGCAACCTCTGGGAGGCCTCGCTCTACGACCTGCTCAAGGCCTATTCGTCGGGACGCGAGCGCGGCATTCCCCAGGACTACCAGCTCCACGAGCGCAACGTATGGTCGCTGCAGGAAGCCCGCGACATCCTCACCCGGCTGATCGGGGAGAACATGGATTGGGTGCCGCTCGACGCCTACCTCGACCAGTACCTGACCAGTCCCGAGCAGCGGAAGACCGCCACCGCGTCGAGCTTTGCCTCGAGCCTTGAACTCGCGCGGCAGGGGCAAATAGAACTGCGCCAGACCCTGACCTTCGGCCCGCTGTTCATGCGCCGCCGGCAGGCGGCAGACGGAAAGAAGACCTGATGACGGACGACGCGCCCGCAGCCAGCGGTTTCGACGAGCACGGGGAAGTCGCGCTCCGCAACCTGCGCATCCTCGAGGCGCTGCTCTTCGCCTCGGCCGAACCGCTGTCGCCCGCCGAGATCGCACCGCACCTGGGGGAGGGGGCCGACGTCCCGGTGTTGCTCCAGCAGTTGACCCGGCAATACGCGGGCCGCGGCGTCAATCTCGTCCGGCGAGGCGACAAGTGGGCCTTCCGCACCGCCGACGACCTGTCGTTCCTGCTGCGCCGCGAGGAAACCGAGAGCAGGCAGCTGTCACGCTCGGCCCTCGAGACGCTTGCGATCATAGCCTACCACCAGCCCACGACCCGGGCCGAGGTCGAGGAGGTCCGCGGTGTCGCCTCGGGTGGCGGCACCTTCGATATCCTGATGCAGACCGGCTGGGTGCGCATGCGCGGGCGCCGGCGCACGCCCGGCCGCCCCGTTACCTATGGTACGACCGAGGCCTTTCTCGACCATTTCGGCCTCGAGAGCCTCGCCGACCTGCCCGGCCTCGAGGAACTGAAGGGTTCGGGCCTGCTCTCGAGCCGGCTGCCGCCGGCCTTCCAGGTGCCGCTTCCGTTCGACGGGCCGCTGCGCGACGACGAGGACCCGCTCGATCCCGACGATCAGGGCGAAAGCGACCCGGTGGAATGACGAATAGCCGCAGGGCTGACGAACACGTCCTTGTGTTCGCCAAGGATTAAACCTATTTGTCTGCGCTAAGGTACACGCGTTAGCTTTCTCTCGGAGACCATCATGCACGCGCCTGGTATTTGGGGCATCATTGTCGTAGCGATCGTCGTGATCCTGCTGTTCGGACGCGGCAAGATTGCTGGCCTGATGGGCGAAGTTGCCTCGGGCATAAAGTCCTTCCAGAAGGGCATGCGCGACGAGGAGTCCAAGCCTTCGCCGCAGCTCGATGCGGCAGCATCTGCCGAGCCGACTCGCGAAACCGAAAAGGCCAAGGACGCCTGATCGTCTGACGGCCGCTCCCGGGAGCCCACCACATGCTCGGCGTCGGCTGGACCGAAATGCTCGTGATCGGGATCGTTGCCCTGATCGTCATAGGTCCCAAGGAATTGCCCTCAATGATGCGGCGGGTCGGCCAGTTCGCCGGCACCGTCCGTCGTATGGGGCAGGAGTTTCAGCGCGAGCTGAACAAGACCACCGGTCTCAACGAAATCGCCAATCTGCGCAATTCGGTCACGCAGCCGCTGAAGGCTACCGCCGATGCGATCCGCAAGGAGTTCAACACCACGACCGAGACGGGCGAGGTGAAGCCTTCCGGCGCGATCAAGCCGGCGGACCCCAAGGTCGAGAGCGTGGTTGACGAGATCAAGGCGGCTGCCGGCATGACCGCCGCCGTCGCCGCACCGGCTGCTGCCGCGCCCGCACCGGCCGCCGCCGCGCCTGAAGTGGCCGCCAAGCCGGCGGTCAAGGCCGCCCGCCCGGCCCGCATCAAGGCGCCGAAGGAGAGCACCGTCGAGGCGGCCGATCTGACGCCGCTCAATGCGCCGGCACCGAGGACCAGAAAGGCACCGGCGTCGCCCGCCGCGGCCGCGCCAAAGCCCTCTGCCAGGAAGACCGCTGCCGCCAAGCCGAAGACGCCGGCCACCAAGGTTCCCGCTGCGGCTGAAACCGCGGCGACCAAGCCCGCGGCGCGCAAGGCTGCGGCAAAGGCGGCCAAGCCGATGGCCGCCGAGGCCGAGGAGGCGGTTGCCAAGCCCGCCGCCCGGAAGTCCGGCGGCAAGGCTGCGGCCTCCAGGAAGACCGCATGACCATGGTAGAGCAGACCAAACTCGAAGCGCCCGAGACCGCCAAGACCGAAGACGAGCTGGCCGGCAGCGAAGCTCCGCTGCTTGACCACCTCATCGAACTGCGCAAGCGGCTGATCCGCTCACTGCTCGTGATCTTCGGCCTGCTGATTGTCTGCTTCTTCTTTGCCGGCCAGATCTTCGACGTGCTGGTGCAGCCCTATCGGAGCGCCATATACCCGCAGCCGGTGGAGCTCATCTACACCGCGCCGCAGGAGTTCTTTTTCACCCAGTTGAGCCTCGCGCTCTTCGGCGCGATCTTCATCGGCTTTCCCTACCTCGCCACCGAGATCTACGGCTTCGTCGCCCCCGGGCTCTACAAGAAAGAGCGCCGGGCTTTCATCCCGTATCTCGCGGCGACGCCGATCTTCTTCGTTCTCGGTGCGTGCATGGTTTATTTTGCCGTGCTGCCGCTCGCCATGCACTTCTTCCATGCGATGGAGACGCCCGAGATCAAGCTGCTGGCGCGCGTCAGCGAGTATCTCAGCCTCGCCATGACGCTGATCATCGCCTTCGGCATCTGCTTCCAGCTGCCCGTGATCCTGACACTTCTGGCGCAGATCGAGCTGGTCTCGAGCGCCACTCTCAAGAAGGGCCGGAAGTACGCGATCGTCGCCATTCTGACCTTTGCGGCGTTCATCACGCCGCCCGATCCGATCTCGCAGATCGGGCTGTCGCTGCCGATGTACCTGCTCTACGAGCTGTCGATCTGGTCGGTGGGCCTCGTCGAGAAGCGCCGGGCGCGCAAGCTGGCCGCCGAGGCGGGCGAGGGGACCAAGGCGGCCTGATCGGGGCCTTGCCGGTGTTTTCCCCCGTCGCGGCGACTGCAGCCCCAAAATACGCCAAATCTATCTGCTAGGGCGGCCTGCTTCGTATCCGCAAGGGGGGACGAACATGCGCCGCATCGTTGCCAGCCTGATCTTCATCGTCGGCCTTGCCGGCGCCGCTTTCGCCTATGACGACCCGAGGGCGCTGATCGAGGGGATCTACCAGCCCTATGTCGCCGGCCAGAAGCATGCGGGCGGGCTCGAGCAGTTTTACTCGACCCGGCTGAAGGAGCTCTACGCGGCCAATGCCGAGCGGCAGGCGGTGGACCACGAGGGCGCAGCGGTCGATCCCGACGCACCCGACATGCTGAACTTCGATCCGTTCATCGAGGGACAGAACCCGCTTCTCATGGATCTCGCCATCAGCGAGCCAGTGACCAGCGGTGACTACGCGGTCGCTACCGTCAGCTTCCACAACTTCGACCACCGGAGCCTGCTCAGCCTGTCGCTGGTGCGCGAAGCCGACGGCTGGAAGGTCGATGACGTCGCCTCGCTCGGCGGCACCGAGAACTGGCTACTCTCCTGGCTGCTGCAATACGACCCGTTCAGCGTCAACTGACGGGCAGGTGCCCTAAATCTCGCGGGTGGCTTCCTTTAGCCACGCCTTGACCTGGCCCTTCACGAGCGGGCCGACCTCCTTGAACACCCGCCTGTGGTAGGCGTTGAGCCAGGCCTTCTCGGGAGCGGTCATCTGGGCTTCGTCGATCAGGCGCAGGTCGATGGGTGCAAGGGTCAGCGTTTCGAACTCGAGGAACTTGCCGTCGCCGACCGCACTCTCGGTCACGGCGAGGAGGTTCTCGATGCGGATGCCGAACGCGCCTTCCTTGTAGAAGCCCGGCTCGTTCGAGGTGATCATCCCGGTCTCGAACGGCGTCGAGTAGCGCGTCGAGATCCCGATCGGCCCTTCGTGCACCGAAAGGAAGGCGCCGACGCCGTGGCCGGTGCCGTGGTTGTAGTTGACGCCGTCAGTCCACAGGAACTGCCGCGCCAGCACATCGAGATGGGCGCCGCTCGTTCCCTTGGGGAACTTCACCATCGAGACCGCGATCATGCCGCGCAGCACCTGCGTGTAGCGCGTCTTCTGCTCGTCGGTAGCGGTGCCGGTGAACATGGTACGGGTGATGTCGGTGGTGCCCGAGAGGTACTGCGCCCCTGAATCAACCAGCATCAGCTCGCCGGGCTGGAGTCGCCGGTTGGTGCGCTGGTCGACCCGGTAGTGGATCACCGCGCCGTTCGCACCGGCCCCCGAGATGGTGTCGAAGCTCACGTCAACGAGGCTCGGTTCCTCGCGCCGGAAGCTCTCGAGCGCCGTGGTGATGGCGATCTCGTCGAGCGTGCCGGTGGGCGCCTCAGTGTCGAACCAGTGCAGGAACTTCGCCATCGCCGCGCCATCCAGCCGGTGCGCCTCGCGCATGCCCGCCAGCTCGGCCTCGTTCTTTCTGGCCTTGGGTAGCAGCACCGGATCGCGCTTTTCGATCAGCACTGCGTCGCTGACTCCGCTGATCGCGCTGGCGACTGCTACCGGCACCGTGCCGGGGTCGATCATCACACGCTTGTCAGCGGCGCCGAGCCGGCGCAGCGCCGCGATCATGGTGTCGGTATCGGCGACCCTGGCGAGGCCCTGCAGCCCCTGCTCCAGTTCCGGCGTGATCTTCGCCTTGTCGAAGAAGAGGGTCGGCATCCCGGTCTTGGGCACCAGCGCGAAGCAGAGGACGACGGGCACGTGGGGCACGTCGCGGCCGCGTAGGTTGAACAGCCAGTTGATCGACTCGGGCACCGTGAGGACCAGCGCGTCGGCATCGTCCTCGCCCATGGCGGCGCGGACTTCCTTGAGCTTGTCGGCCGCGAGCCGGCCGGCGCGGTTGTGCCCGAGGAACTCGATCGGGCCGTTTGGCGGGGCAGGGCGATCCTCCCATATGCGATCGACGAGGTTATTGACGGGAACCAGCTCGGCCTTGCCGCCGAGCTTGCGAGTCAGCTCGGCGATCTCGCTGGGCGTGTGCAGCCATGGATCGAAGCCGAGCTTGCCGTCCTTGGCTACGTAATCGGCGATCTGCGGAGAGAGGCCGCCTTGCGTCGCCTCGATGACGGTAATGACGCTGGTGTCGGTCTCGGCCGGCGCCTGCAGCGTATAGCGCCCGTCGACGAAGAGCGCGGCCTTGCGGCTGCCGATGATGGCGAGGCCGGCGGACCCGGTGAAGCTCGTGATGTAGGCGAGCC
>JAEYZJ010000026.1 GCA_023430705.1 Pseudomonadota bacterium
CCTCAAGGCCATCATGAAGGCCGCCGTGAACTGCGAGGGCACCGGCGACGACTGCTTCGACGTTACCAGGAACCCTGCCCTCAAGCGCGAAGTCCGCGCCGCCAAGAAGGCGCTCGTGCCGGAGAACTACATCCAGCGCGTCATCCAGTTCGCCCGCCAGGGCTACACCGACATCGATTTCCCGGTCTACGACACCGACTGGGACAGTGAAGCCTACCTCACCGTTTCGGGCCAGAACTCGAACAACTCCGTCCGCGTCACCGACGATTTCCTCAAGGCCGTCGAGACCGACGGCGACTGGAACCTGCTGAGCCGCACCAAGGCCGGCAAGATCGTCAAGACCGTCAAGGCGCGCGAGCTGTGGGAGCAGATCGGCTATGCCGCCTGGGCCTCGGCCGATCCGGGCATCCATTTCCACACCACCATCAACGAGTGGCACACCACGCCCGAGGCCGGCGAGATCGTCGCCTCGAACCCGTGCTCGGAATACATGTTCCTCGACGACACCGCCTGTAACCTGGCGTCGGTCAACCTGCTGCCCTACCGCAATGCCGACTCGAGCTTCGACGTCGCCGCCTTCGAGCACACCTGCCGGCTCTGGACGGTCGTGCTCGAGATTTCGGTGATGATGGCGCAGTTCCCGTCCCGGGCCATCGCCGAGCGCAGCTACATCTACCGCACCCTGGGCATCGGCTACGCCAATATCGGCGGCCTGCTGATGACCTCCGGCATCCCGTACGACTCGGCGCAGGGCCGCGCCATTGCCGGCGCCATCACCGCCGTGATGACCGGCGTCAGCTACGCCACCTCGGCCGAGATGGCCGGCGAGCTCGGCCCGTTCCAGGATTATCCGCGCAACTCCCAGCACATGCTGCGCGTCATCCGCAACCACCGCAACGCCGCCTACGGCAACAATGACGGCTACGAGGGCCTGTCGATCAACCCGGTCGCGCTCGACCACGCCTCGATCGGCGACGACGTCCTCTCCACCCGCGCCAGGGCCGTGTGGGACGACGCGCTGGCGCTGGGCGAAAAGCACGGCTACCGCAACGCCCAGGTCTCGGTCATCGCCCCCACCGGCACCATCGGCCTCGTCATGGACTGCGACACCACCGGTATCGAGCCGGACTTCGCGCTGGTGAAGTTCAAGAAGCTCGCCGGCGGCGGCTACTTCAAGATCATCAACAACGCCGTGCCCCCGGCGCTGCGCACGCTCGGCTATTCCGAGAGCCAGATCGCCGAGATCGAGGCCTATGCCGTCGGCCACGGCAACCTGAACCAGGCCCCGGGCATCAATCCCTCGACCCTCAGGGCGCGTGGCTTCACCGACGACAAGATCGACATCCTGAACAAGGCCACGAAGGCGGCCTTCGACATCAAGTTCATCTTCAACCAGTGGACGCTCGGCGCCGATTTCCTCAAGGGCCTCGGCGTCACCGATGCCCAGCTCGGCGACATGAGCTTCGACCTGCTGTCGTTCCTCGGCTTCAGCCGCAAGGACATCGACGCGGCCAACACCCATGTCTGCGGTGCCATGACGCTGGAGGGCGCGCCGCACCTCAGGGACGAGCACCTGCCCGTCTTCGATTGCGCCAACCCCTGCGGCAAGACCGGCAAGCGCTTCCTCTCGGTCGAGAGCCACATCCTGATGATGGCGGCCGCGCAGCCCTTCATCTCGGGCGCCATCTCCAAGACCATCAACATGCCCAACGACGCCACCGTCGCCGACGCCAAGGAAGCCTACATGCTGAGCTGGCGGCTGGCCCTCAAGGCCAACGCGCTCTATCGCGACGGCTCCAAGCTCAGCCAGCCGCTCAACGCCTCGATCATCTCCGACGACGAGGACGACGAGGACGAGGCCGCCGAGACCCTGCTCGCCGCCAACCAGATGGCCCGCGTTCCCGCCATCACCGAGAAGATCGTCGAAAAGATCGTCGAGCGCGTCTCGCGCGAGCGCGAGAAGCTGCCGAACCGGCGCAAGGGCTACACCCAGAAGGCCAATATCGGCGGCCACAAGGTCTACCTGCGCACCGGCGAGTTCGACGACGGGCGCCTGGGCGAGATCTTCATCGACATGCACAAGGAAGGCGCCGCCTTCCGCGCCATGATGAACAATTTCGCCATCTCGATCTCGCTCGGCCTGCAGTATGGCGTGCCGCTCGACGAGTATGTGGAGGCCTTCACCTTCACCCGCTTCGAGCCGGCCGGCATGGTCATGGGCAACGACCGGATCAAGAACGCCACCTCGATCCTCGACTACATCTTCCGCGAGCTGGCGGTGAGCTATCTCGACCGCGAGGACCTGGCCCACGTCCACACCGACACCCCGACCGCGCTCGCCAAGGCCGACGAGGGCCAGCGCCCTGCCCCCATCCCGGCGCAGAACCTCGTTTCCCGCGGCATGACCCGCGGCAAGGTGAAGGACCAGAACCTGATGCTGGTCTCGGGCGGCCTCACCGCCGCGGCCAGCCACAACCCGGTGCAGTCGATGCAGACCTCGACCGTCACCGCCCTCAAGGCCGCCACCGCCCTCAAGATCGACATCGCTCCGGCCACCTTCAATGCCGGCGAACTCGAACCCATCCCGAGCCCGCCGACCCAGCAGGACGCGAGCCAGCTGAGGGCCCAGGCGCTCATGCAGGGCTATACGGGCGACCAGTGCAGCAACTGCAACTCGATGCGAATGAAGGTGTCGGGCCACTGCATGGTCTGCGAGGACTGCGGCACGACGACGGGGTGTAGCTGAGGGCCATCCCATGGATACCTGTGATCGCCCACAAAGGTTTAGACGATGCCACCCAGAGTGCGCCTCAATGACAAGTGACAGTGTGGCGCACCTCGTCTAGACGCAAAAAAGGCCCCGGTTTCCGGGGCCTTTCGCTTTTCTGGCTCAAACTGGAGCCATCGACCACGCGGACCGGGTCCCGCTTCGAGGCATGGCTTCAGGCGCCCCAGATGTTTTTGGGCTAGGAAGCAGGACATGCACCCAGTTGACCTCGATAAAATCGCCACATGGCCGACCGCCATCACAGACTTCTTCACCGCTCACTCAACGCAACTGCGGGCCGAGCGTGAGGCCGACCACGCCTATTCCCTGTCGCCTAGCACATATCGGATTATGCACGACGCCCCGGCTATGCCGCATTGGAATGAAGCGGAGGGACTGATCGAGGAAACGATGAAGCATCGGGACCTGGTTGCCTTCCATGCCACGAGGCTCATCGACTTCGATGATGTGAGAAACAACGGCTTGGTGAAGCTTGACCTTCATCAGCACGTCGATCGGGTGAAGGAACACCTTCGTCGGGCGGGCGCACAGGAGGAACTCGACGAGGTCGACGCGGCGGTGGCCAAGATGATGGAGGCCGACACTTGGTTCGTGAACCGGGAAGGTTCGGTATGGGCGACGCCGCAACGCTCATCGCTTCACGATGGTGGCTGCGATGTATTCTACGAATCCTATGGCGGTGAAGCCATCGAGAGGATCGCCGGCTACGCCCGCGGCAAGCTCAAGAGCAAGTTGAAGAC
>JAEYZJ010000032.1 GCA_023430705.1 Pseudomonadota bacterium
TTGCCGGCAGCGAGCTTCTCCAGCGCCTTGGCCAATTTGAGGTTGGAGGAAGTGGGCCGCACTGACCCGACGAAGACAGCGACCCGATACATGGTGATAGTGGCCCCGGTTACGAAATGTGACTGAGACGCGATATGTGCCTTGCCCCGTTCCGTCGCAAGGCGAAAGATGGCCGTTACCAGCGAACGCACTGTTCGCTGACTGTCCGTTACGGCTTCTTTTCGTTGAGGACGTTCGCCAGCTCCGGAATGAAGTCTTTCACCACGGGTTGCTGGACAACTTCGAAAGGCAGGGGCCTCACGACGCGCATGGCGGCGATACCCACACGCACCGTCATCAGGCCGTTGACTACGCCTTCGCCTAGCCGTGCCGAGAGCTTTGCCGCAAGGCCCTGCCCGACGAGCTGTTCGAGGACGCCGTCGGTCAGGACGAGCCCACCGGTCACCGCCAGGTGAGCAAGGATGGCCCCGATGAGTCGCCACGTCCCGATTACGCCGGGCCGGGCGCCATAGAGGCGCGCGATGTCACCTCCCAGCCGAACGCTCTCGTAGATCACGAAGGCAATGTCGATCAGGGCACGCGGGCTGACCGCCGTGACCAGGGCCACCCGCCGTGCCGATGCCGCGGTCAGCGCCCGTGCGCGGGCATCAAGTGGGGCCATGAGCAGGCGCTCCCCGAGCCGGACATGCTCGGCCCCGTCGAAGACGTGGGCGGAGTTGCTTTCCAGCTGTTCACGCGCCCATGCGAGGTCGGCACGCCGCGCGTAAACCTCCAGCAGTTCGCGTGTCACGAGGGCGCCATCCTTGTTCCGGTCGCTGGCGAGGGCCGTGATGGCGGCGTGCCGCAACTTGTCGAGCGCCTTGAGCCGGGAGAGAGCCGCAAACTCCCGCACCATCAGTCCCGCGACGGCCGCGACAAACGCAGCGAGAACGGCAACCCCGATCCAGCCGAGCCAAGGCTGCGTCGCGAAGAGGTCCCCGATGAGCCGCTCCGCCGCAAGCCCGAGGGCGAGCGAGACCAGGATGCTGCCGGTTGTCCAGGCGATACGACCGAACCAGCCCATAACGCGCGGGGGCGCCACCGCGTTGTCGAGCGGAGCGTCGATATCGGTGATGGGCTCGATCACCTCGGGCAGGGCAACGGCCTGCGTCGGCTGGAAGACGCGGGGGCGACGGGCCTCGTCGATATGATCGTCGCGACTGCCGGTCGGTCGTGCGAAGGGTGGTTTCACTTGAGCCAGTCCCCGATCAGGTAATCGATGGCCCGGTCGAAGCGGATATGCGGCAGCACGACATTGCCCTCGGCGTTCTTCTCTAGGCGTTGGGGTGGCATGAAGCGAAGGAACCTGAGCGCGCCGGAGCGGTCGACGTCGAACAGCGCCTCCGGATTGTCGGGCAGGTCGCCTGGGAACAGGGCAATCTCGGTGCGACCGTCATAGGTGATGCCGTCCAGGGTTTCGCCGGCCTGGGGCGTGCCGACGATCACTTCGTGCCGTTCGCCACGTTCGTCGACGATGCTCTCGCGCGTTGCGCGCACAGCGGCGATGGCCATCGAGCGCGTCTCGGCACCCGCGAACCGCGCCTTGCGGGCCGCGTCGGCGACGAGGCGGTTCATTACCGCCTCGAGCCGGTCGTGACTGGAGGAGTGGATGTGGTCGGCCTTCGTGGCGGCAAACAGGATCCGGTCGATCCGCCGAGCCACCAGCCGCGTCAGGACGTTGTTGTCGCCCTGCCGGAAGCAGGCGAGGATATCGGTCAATGCCGCCTCAAGGTCCGAGACGGCCGCGGGGCCGGCATTGAGCGCGCGAAGCGTGTCGACCAGCACGATCTGGCGGTCGAGCCGGGCGAAGTGATCGCGGAAGAAGGGGCGAACCACGATGGCCTTGTAGGCCTCGTAGCGACGCTCCATCATGACATACAGAGAGGATGAGCGCTGCGCACCGGCCGGCGCGGGAAGCGGGGCGAACGTGAGGGCCGGACTACCCTCGAGATCCCCCGGGAGCAGGAACCGCCCAGGCGGCAACGAGCTCAGTGCCCGCCCATCTTCGCGGCTTCTCCTCAGATAGTCCGTGAAAGCCTCGGCCAGCCGCTCGGCGTCGACGTCGGTTGCCTCCTTGGATGCGTCGGTCTGCTGGACCTCTTTCAGGAACTGCCCCGCCTCGCGCTCGGAATGGGGTTGCGAAGCACGCCGGATTGCCTGCGCGCTCCACTCCGCATAGCTCAGCGAGAGGAGTGGCAGGTCGAGCAGCCACTCGCCGGGATAGTCGACGATATCCAGGTTGAGGACCGTCGGACCGAACATTCCGGAGACCCAGCGCCTGGACTGAAACTTCAGGGTCAGCCGCAACTGGCTGATCCTGCGCGTCGATTCCGGCCAGTGCGGCGCGGTCCCGGTCAACGCGGCGAGGTGTTGCTCGTAAGCGAAGCGCGGGACGCCGGCATCGGGATGCTCCGCAAGGCGGGCGCCGATGAAACGTCCCTCGGTCATGGCGGCGAAAGCCGGCAGGCGTCCGCCGGTCAAGAGATTATGGACCAGCGCCGTGATGAAGATGGTCTTGCCGGCCCGGCTCAGCCCCGTGACCCCCAGGCGCAACGTCGGCGTGAATGGCGCCGCCGCTGCGTCGGCGAGGTTCCCCAGCGCGATGCCGATCTCGTCGGTGATGGTGGTCGGCGGCTGCGGCACGGGGCCTCCAGGGGTAACGCCCGGAAGGTAGGGCGTTGGTGCCTGATTGCAAGGCAATCAGGCTTGGCTGGAGCGGGATTGTCGCCGGGGTAGCGTAGATTCTGGAGGGCTCGGCTCGAACCCGGCGGAGTGCAGCGCGTTCCGCCTGTATCGAAGGAGGGTCAAATGCAGAAACCTGTCGTTGAAGTCGACAATACCATCGCAGCGCCTCCCGCCAGGGTCTGGGAAGCAATGAAGGCCGGGGCCATGTTCCCGGGCACGACCATCCACACTGATTGGAAGGTCGGCCACCCCATAACCTTCACCGGCGAGTGGAACGGGAAGGCCTTCGTCGATCGCGGTGAGATCCAGACGATCTCCGACGAGCGGGAACTGAGCTTCACGCACTGGAGCGACAAGGACCGAAGTGGCAAGCGCCCTGCCAGCTATCATCTCGTGCGTTACCGGCTTGATGGCGCGGGGGATGGGACGCGGGTAACGCTCAGCCAGTTCAACGAGGGAGACGACCAGCAGGTCGATGACAACACCAGGGCCGAGTTCGAGAAGAACTGGCGAATGATGCTGGACGGGCTGAAGCAGGTCGCAGAGAAGGGGGGTTGAACGCCGCAGCAAGATCCCCGCGGGGGCAGAAATCTCGCGGGAATCTCGCTTGTGATACGGTCCTCAGGGCGAGTGCTTCACCTTGCCGATCTGCTCGGGATCATACGGGGTCGTCTGATAAATCTCGTTGATCCAGTTCTGGAACAGCAGGTGGGCGTGGCTGCGCCAGCGGTTCTCAGGCTCGACGCTGGTGTCGCCGTTCGGAAAGAGGTTCGTCGGAGGGGCCGTATCGAGGCCTGCCTTGATGTCGCGTTCGTACTCGTCGGCCAGCGAGCGGTTATCGTACTCGAGGTGATTGAGCATGTAGAGTGCGTTCCGCGCCTTGTCCGCCAGCATGCACACTCCGATCTCATCGTTGTCGATCAGGATATCGAGGTTGGGGCCAAGGCTCGCACGGTCAATGTCGTTGTATCGTGACACCGGCACCATCGGGCTGTCGGAGAAGCCTCGCAGCCATGGCGTCGGACGATCGGTCAGCTTGTGCCGGAAGACACCGAACGCCTTGTGCTCCATGCGGTAGCGCCGGGCCTTGTGGAAGTGATGCAGTGCCGCCTGAGCGCCCCAGCAGATGAACATGGTCTGGTGCACGTTGGTCTCGGTCCAGTTCATGATCTCGACCATCTCGGACCAGTACTTGACCTCCTCGAACGGCATGTTGGCCACCGGGGCCCCAGTGACGATGAAGCCGTCGAACTTCCTCTCCCGCACCTCGTCCCAGGTCGAGTAGAAGGTCTTGAGGTAGTCCTCGGAAGTGTTCTTGCTCTTGTGGTCGGTCACGCGCACCAGCGTGAGGTCGATCTGCAGCGGCGTGGAGCCGATAAGGCGCGCGAACTGCGTCTCTGTCCGCTCCTTGTTGGGCATGAGGTTGAGCAGTCCGATCTGCAGAGGTCGGATGTCCTGGCGGGCGGCGCGGGTGGAATCCATCACCGCCACGCCCTCTTTCTCGAGCGTCTTTCTGGCTGGCAGGTGGTCAGGTATGCGAATGGGCATGTTGTGCCTCTAGATAGGAATGCGAACGGATGAGCGGAAGCGGCGCCAGTGATGGCGCTATCGCATTCGCGTCCGGATCGCCCCTGCGACGAGGTCGAGGAATTCGTCACCATCGCGCACGGTCGCGAGGTCGGCAGCTTCGATCGTATAGCCGAAATTGTCGGCGAGCCGCTGGTAACGCGGCAACCGGTCCTTCAGCAGAGCTTCAAACCCCCAGGCCCCAAACGCATCCGGATCGACCTCGGCGTCATCGCGAACTCCGTTGATCGCCTTGAACTCCGCCCATTTCTCCAGAAGGAAATGCGGCTGGTAGTACATCGGCTTGGGGCTCTCGGTGAACCGCTGCACCAGCTTTTCGGCATCCGCATCGGTGCCCCGGAGATAGACGAGGAGCGTGCTGTCGGTCAGTGCCTTGATCACCGGATCATCCGCATTGTCGGGATCGATGACCTCGATCAGCGATCCGCCGGTGTCGGCGATGAAGTTGCTGTAGCCGTAGATGGTCTCCGCCCTCTCGATGAAGTAGGGCACGTCCTTGAGCGCATCGATCTCGGCGACGCGGTGCTGCTCCTGCCGGCGCTGGTACTCGGCCAGTGGCAGGCCACCCTTGCTGGTATCGCCGGGCCTGCCAAGATAGGTCGAGAGCGGGTCGAGATTGGCGAAGGTGATGTTGCTCTCGATCTTGATCGAGTCCGAGCGCAGCAGGTCGCGCAGGAACGGCACCTTCATGGCCTCGGCCTTGAAGTTGTCGACGATGTACTCGCCCATGTAGCGGGTGCCGATGCGGTAGTCCGCCGAATAGTGGAACCAGTGGTCCTTGCGCAGCAGCGCCGACAGCCAGGTCTTGCCCACTCCGGCCATGCCGAACACCGTCACGGCGTGACGAGGCGCGCTCAGGAAGTCCTCGGCGGAGTTGAACAGCATAGGCAGGGTCCAGGTTCGCGTTTCGATGTAGACGATGCACCGTGACGCGACAAGTCCGTGCCGCGCCAGCTCGTTTTCCCTCTTTTCCGCCATAACCTTCCGGATAGACTGCGGTCGCTTTCGAAAGGCGTGCCGTTCCATGCATTCGCTTCTCAGGGCCCTGCGAGGGGCCCTCCTGATCCTTGCACTCCTTCCGCTTGCGGCCTGCGCCGACGACAGCAGGGTGGTGGTGAAGTCGGCCACCGGCGACCACGCCTTTACCGTCGAAGTGGTCGATACGCCCGAGACTCGCGCCCAGGGATTGATGTTCCGCACCGCGCTCGCGCCCGATGCGGGAATGCTCTTCGACTTCAAGGAAAGCCGGCCGGTGAGTTTCTGGATGCAGAACACGCTCATCCCGCTCGACATGCTGTTCATCAGGACCGACGGGACGATCGCCAATATCCACGTCAACGCGATCCCGCGCGACACCACCTCCATCCCTTCGGACGGACCGGTTCGGTTCGTTCTCGAAATCCCCGGCGGCCGCTCGACCGAACTGGGGATCAAGGCAGGCGACCGCGTCGTTGCCAGCCGCATCGACGGATCATCCGACTGACGCTCCACATCCGAGCCTATAAATAGTTGTGACTATCGGGTCGCAGGGCTGTCGCGACCGATCGATTACGCATTACTTGGCATGAGACGTAACGCGGTCGTTACGATCGTCCGCTCGCTTCGCTGTATCGGAACGCAAATGGGTCTCCCCGAGCTCTATTCCGCCCTTGCCGATGCCACGCGCCTCAAGGTGCTGGAGATGCTGCATGTCAGGTCGCGCCCCGTGCATGAGCTGGCGGCGGCCTTCGACATCAGTCGCCCAGCGATCTCGCGGCACCTGCGGGTGCTGAAGGAGGCGGGGCTGGTCAAGGAAGTGAAACAGGGGCGCGAGAACGTCTACTCGTTCCAGCGCGAGGCCCTGAAGCCGGGCTCCGGCTGGATCGGCAAGCACTCGACCAAGGCGCGCAGAGGGAAGGCGGCGGCAACGCAGGCAGCACAGATCGTGGAAGCGACTGCCCCGGCGCCGAAGGTTCGCGCCAAGGCGGCGGTCAAGGCAAAGGCCAAGCCGCGCGCGGTGGTGGCCGCCAAGCCCACCCCGACCAAGAGGCCCAGGTCGGCCGCTCCTGCCGCTCCCGCGCCCGCGCCGCAACTGTCGTTCTTCGACCTCTAGGGACCGGGAAGCATCTCGTCGATCTTGCCGAAAAGGGAATAGGCGAGCAGGCCCGTCCACTCGCGAAGGGCCGTCGTGGTCACTGCCACATTCTCGGCAGGCTGGTCCGGCTTGAGGCCGATGCCTTCCGCTCCGCTCGCGAGATAATCGGTGGGCCACGGCACGACGTCGAATCCCGCGCGGCGGAAGAGCCCGACCGACCGCGGCATGTGGAAGGCGGAGGTGACCAGCAGCCAGGTCTCGCCCGCCTTAGGGGTGGCCAGTTCCTTCGCAAAAAGCGCGTTCTCCTCGGTGTTGCGCGAGCGCTGGTCGAGGATCACACGGTCGCCGCTAACGCCGAAGTCGGCCAGCAACCGTGCCGCGGCCAGGGCCTCGGGCTCCCGTGCGGGCGACAGGGCCGGTGGTCCCGCCGCAACGACGACCATTGCCTCGGGGTGCCTGAGCGCCAGTCGCAACGCTTCGACATAGCGGTCACCGGAACGCGTCAGCTCCCAGCCGCCGCGCACCGAACTCACGTCGGCATCCATCGGCCCGCCGAGCACGACGATGCCATGGACATGGCCCGGCTCGTCAGGCCGCACGAAACGGTTCTCGAGAGGGCTGATCAGGACGTACCCGAAGGTGGTGAAGCAGCACAGCACCAGGATGAGGAGCGACGCCGAAACCAGGGCCCGCGAAATCCATCGGCGCCGCGTGCAGCTCAGGATCACGCCCGCGCCGAGTAGCAGGACGGCCAGGGATAGCG
>JAEYZJ010000047.1 GCA_023430705.1 Pseudomonadota bacterium
ATCTCCGAGCAGGAAGACCTGCTCGAGGACATCTGCAACGACGTGCTCGGCTACGGCCCGCTGGAGCCGCTGCTGGCCCGCGACGACATCGCCGACATCATGGTGAACGGGTCGCAGAAGTGCTACATTGAGGTCAGCGGCAAGGTGAAGCTGACCAATGTCCGCTTCCGCGACGACGCACACCTGATGAACGTGTGCCAGCGCATCGTGAGCCAGGTCGGCCGCCGCGTCGATGAGAGTTCCCCCATCTGCGACGCCCGCCTCCCCGACGGCTCGCGTGTCAACGTCATCGCCCCGCCGCTCTCCATTGATGGCGCCGCGCTGACCATCCGAAAGTTCAAGAAGGACAAGCTGACCCTTCAGCAGCTGGTCAAGTACGGCTCGATCTCCCCCGAGGGCGCCGAGGTGCTTCGCATCCTGGGCCGCGTCCGCGCCAACATCCTCATCTCGGGCGGCACTGGTTCGGGCAAGACCACGCTCCTCAACTGTCTCACCGGCTTCATCGAAAAGGACGAGCGCGTCATCACCTGCGAGGACTCGGCCGAGCTGCAGTTGCAGCAGCCGCACGTCGTGCGCCTCGAAACCCGCCCGCCCAACCTCGAGGGCGAGGGCGAGATCACCATGCGCGACCTCGTCAAGAACTGCCTGCGTATGCGTCCCGAGCGCATCATCGTGGGCGAAGTGCGCGGACCCGAGGCGTTCGACCTGCTCCAGGCGATGAACACCGGCCACGACGGGTCCATGGGCACGCTGCACGCCAACAGCCCGCGCGAAGCCCTGTCGCGTCTCGAATCCATGATCACCATGGGTGGCTACGCACTGCCCAGCCGCACCATCCGCGAGATGATCTGCTCCTCGATCGACGTGATCGTGCAGGCCGCCCGCCTGCGCGACGGTTCGCGCCGCATCACCCACATCTCGGAAGTGCTGGGCATGGAAGGCGACGTGATCGTGACCCAGGACGTGTTCCTCTACGACATCCTGGGCGAGGACACGAACGGCAACCTCGTCGGTCGCCACCGCTCGACCGGCATCACCAAGCCCAACTTCACCGAGCGCGCCCGCTACTTCAACGAAGAGCCCAACCTCGTCGAGGCGCTCGAGAAGTCGAATATCGAGCAGCACGAGATCCTCGGAGCATAGGTCGCATGAACCCGCTGATCCTCGCCATCCTCGCTGCCGTGTGCGTCGGCGCCCTGGGCTTTGCGCTGGTGCCCTCGCTGATGGGCAGCGGCCGCGCCGACAAGCGCATGCGGGCCATGCAGGGTGACGTCCGCGCCAATCGCCTCGCCGCCGACACCACCCGTACCCGCGATGCGCGCCGCAAGGAACTGCAGCAGACGCTGAAGGCGCAGACCACCGCGCTCGAGCGCAAGAAGAAGCACGTCCCCCTGCGCGACCAGCTCTACCAGGCCGGCATGAAGATCAAGCCGGCCGGCTTCATCCGCAACTCCGTGATCACCGGCCTCGTCGTCGCCGTCATCACCTTCGTGCTGCAGCTGCAGTGGTTCTACTGGATCATCTTCGGCCTCACGAGCGCCTACCTGCTGCCGCGCATGTACGTGAAGCATCGCCGCAAGCGCTTCCAGAACGCCTTTCTCGACGAACTCCCCAACGCCGTCGAAGCCATCGTGCGCGGCGTGAAGTCGGGTCTGCCGCTCAACGACTCCATGCGGTTGGTCGCCAAGGAGGCCAAGGAGCCGATCAAGTCCGAGTTCCAGAGGGTTCTGGACCAGCAGGCGGTCGGCAAGACCATCCAGGAAGCGGTAACGACGCTCTATGACCGCGTGCCGTTGCCCGAGGTAAACTTCTTCATCGTCGTCATCACCGTGCAGGCCCAGGCCGGCGGCAACCTGTCCGAAGCGCTGGGCAACCTGGCGCGCGTGCTGCGCAACCGCAAGAAGATGAAGGCCAAGGTCAAGGCGATGTCCTCCGAAGCCAAGGCGTCGGCCGGCATCATCGGCTCGTTGCCGATCATCGTGGCCATCCTCGTGTCGTTGACCACGCCCGGCTATCTGCTGCCCATGATCGAGACCCAGATTGGCAACATCCTGCTGGGCGTCGCCGCCCTCCTGATGTTCATGGGCGGCTTCATCATGAACCGCATGATCCAGTTCGACATCTGAAAAGGAACTCGGCGTGCAGCGGATCATCGACACAGTCACCGATACCCAGTTCCTGATCGCCGTGCTCGCGGCGATCGCGGCGGCTGCCGTGGTGTTCTCGATCGGCGCGACCTTCCTGTCCGGCGGCTCCAAGATGCGCCAGCGCATCAAGCGCGTGGCCCTCGAGCGCGAAAAGATGCGGGCCCAGGAAATGGCCCGCCTGCGCGGCACGGCCAACAGCCAGGATGAGGGCGCCCGCACCATCCGCCAGTCGCAGGGCAAGGACTACATGAAGAACGTCGTCGAGCGCTTCTCGCTCGAGAAGGCGTTCATGGACGACAAGACCGCCGAGAGCCTCGCGCGCGCCGGCTATCGCGGCCAGTCGGCGATGACGACCTGGCTGTTCATCCGCTTCGTGACGCCGTTTGCGCTGTTCTTCCTGTCCTTTGCCTATCTCGCGCTGACCGTGTTCCAGGACAAGCCGCTGTGGATGAACGCCATCTACGCGCTGCTGCTCGGCCTTGTCGGCGCCTACCTGCCGAACCTGCTGCTCAAGAACAAGCAGATCAAGCGCCAGCAGTCGATCCGGCGCGCCTGGCCCGATGCCCTCGACCTCGTGCTGCTCTGCGTCGAAGCCGGCATGTCGGTCGAGCATGCGCTCAAGCGCGTTGCCAAGGAAATCGGTGCCCAGAGCATCGAGCTTGCCGAGGAGATGACCCTCACCACCGCCGAGCTCAGCTTCCTCGAGGATCGCACCCGCGCTTACGAGAACCTCGGCCGCCGCACCGGTCTCGACAACGTCAAGTCGGTGATGCAGGCCCTGATCCAGGCCGAGCGGCATGGCACGTCGGTCGGCTCCTCGCTCCGCGTCATGGCCGAGGAAGGCCGCGAGCAGCGCATGATGGAAGCCGAAAAGAAGGCCGCCGCGCTGCCCCCCAAGCTCACCGTGCCGCTGATCGTCTTCTTCCTGCCGGTGCTGTTCATCGTCATCATCTCCCCCGCCATCATCCGCGTCTTCTCGCAAAGCTTCTTCAACGGCGGCTGAGCACGCGACCGAACGCCAAAAAGGCGCCCGCTGGGCGCCTTTTCTGTTCCGGAAGCTCGGATGCGTGAGGGGGTGAAGTGTCCTGCCGCCGGACCCTTGTGTGCCGCCCCTGCTAGCCCTGCTGCTTGACCAGGTCCCAGCGGTTCTGCTGGGTGAGCAGGGACCTGATGTAGGCCATGTTGGTTTCGACGCGATCGGCAGGCAGTTCGGCCGCGAACAGCGTGCGCGCCTCGTCGAAGCGGCCCTGGAGGCCGATGACCAGCGCGAGGTTCTGGCGGACCTGGGTGGTGGCGCCGCGCATCTTGCTCGCCATGCGCAGCTCGGACTCGGCTTTGTCGAGCTCGTTGGTCATGGCGTAGGAGAGGCCGAGGTTGGCGTGGATGGAGGCCTGTTCGGGCGCGATCTTCATCGCCTGGGCGTAGAAGGTCCGGGCCTGGGTGTTCTTGCCGCTCTGGTCGAGGATTGCGCCCTTGACCAGCAGCTCGTTCCAGCCCGGAGTCGCCGGGTCGATCGCCTGGTCGATGACATTGAGCGCCCGCTCGAACTGGCCGGATGCCGCCAGCGCCTTGGCGAAGGCGACGAGCAGTTCCTTGTCGCCCTTGTAGCGGGCGACGCCGTTCTCGAGCACGGCCACCGCCTGCTGGGCCTGTCCGTTCGCGCGCAGCGCCGCAGCGTAGTAGAGGATCGTGGCGCGGTCGCCGGGGTTCTTCTTGTAGCGTGCCCCGAGTTCGGCAAGGGCGGCGCTCTGCTTGCCGGCCAGTCCCGTCGCCGGCGCGTCCCCGATGCTGGCGGTGGTCATCGGGCTCGTGGCGCAGGCCGAGAGCGACACGGCCGCGACCCCCGCGAGCAGCACCAGGCGGAAGGATGACGGGCGGCGGGATTTGGGGAGACGGGACAACACGGCGCAGACCTCGCGGGCAGTGCCCAAGCACTTATCGCACCAGCAATAATTGATTAACCCTAACAGCGGGTTAAACGGCAGCGCGCCGGGCGTTGTCACCACCACTCCTGCGGGCGTACACAGATGGTCCCGCCGCCCACCACACGGACCGCTCGATGGCCAGTTCCAGCCCGATCCCTCTCATCGCCGTCGAAGAGGGCCAGTTCCCCCCGACCCTTGCGGCCGGCGAGGCCAACTGGGCCAAGGCCAATGGCTTTTCCGGCCAGCGTGGGCGGCTGCTTGCCCTGCCGGGTGCGGACGGCGGGATCGGAGGCTACCTGTTCGGACTGGGAGAGCCCGCCGGCCGCCCGCGCCTCATCCTCGGCAGTGCGGCTGCTGCCCTCGAGCCCGGTCGCTACAGCCTCGCCGGCGCGTTCGGCGACCCGACACTGGCCGCGCTCGCCTTCCGGCTGGGAGCCTATCGCTTCGACCGCTATCGCAGGAGCCGCGCCGCGGTCGAACTCGACGATCCCGAGGGCGCCGACATCGCCGGGGTCACCCGTCTTGCGGACGCCGCCTATCTCGCGCGCGATCTGATCAATACCCCGGCCAACGATCTCGGCCCGGAGGCGCTGGAGCAGCAGATTCGCGCCCTCACCCGGCGTCACGGCATCGAGGCCACGGTCACCGTGGGCGATGCGCTGCTCGATCAGAACTTCCCGATGATCCATGCGGTCGGCCGCGCTGCCGCCGAGGCGCCGCGGCTGGTCGAATTCAGCTGGGGCAGGGCGGACGACCCGAAGGTGACTCTGGTGGGCAAGGGCGTGACCTTCGATACCGGCGGGCTGGACATCAAGACCTCCACCGGCATGCTCCTGATGAAGAAGGACATGGGCGGCGCCGCCAATGTCCTCGGCCTTGCTCATGCGATCATCGATGCCGGCATCAAGGTGCGGCTGCGCGTGCTGGTCCCCATCGTCGAGAATGCTATTTCCGCGTCGGCCTTTCGCCCCGGCGACATCCTGCGCGCCCGCAACGGCACGACCGTCGAGATCGGCAACACCGACGCCGAGGGCCGCCTGATTCTCGCCGACGCGCTCGCCCTTGCCGACGAGGAGAGCCCGCAGCTCATTGTCGACATGGCGACACTCACCGGCGCGGCCCGCACCGCCCTGGGGCCGGACCTGCCCCCGCTCTACGCCACCGACGACGAGCTTGCGCGCGGCCTCGTCGCCGCAGGCACGGCGTCGGACGATCCACTCTGGCAGATGCCGCTCTGGACGCCCTATGAAGCAATGTTGTCCTCGCGGGTTGCGGACGTGAATAATACTGGCGGTGCCTTCGCGGGCTCGGTCACCGCCGCGCTCTTCCTAAAGCGCTTCGTGCGCCAGGCCGGCGCCTGGGCGCATCTCGATATCTATGGCTGGGCCCCCGAAGCACGCCCGGGCCGTCCGTTCGGTGGAACCGACCAGGGCATCCGTGCCGTCTACGGCTACCTGAAGCAGCGATATGGTTGACAGGATCAACGAATAGGCAGCGCACTGTCGTTCATGGACGACAGTACGCGCATCGCCGAGATCCGCCGCTTCAGCCGCGCCTTCACGCGCTGGCTGGAGCGCTCTGACGAGCCCGATTGGCAGACCGCGCCCAGTCCGGCCGAGGCGCGGCTCATCGAAGAGCTCAACGCCGCCGGAGAGGCAAGTGCCGCCGACCTCTCGCGCGCCATGGGTGTCGATCCGGCCTACATGAGCCGCATGCTGCACAAGCTCGCGGCGCAGGGCCTGGTCTCGACGACCCCGGCCACCGACGACCGCCGCCGTAACCTCCTGGCGCTGACCCCGGCCGGCCGTGATCTCTTCGCGAGGCAGAGCCGTCTCGCCGACGAGAGCGTCGCCCGACGCATCGCACCGCTGAGCGAGGGCGAGCGCGCGGAGATGGCTTCCGCCATGCAGACCATCCGGCGCATCCTGGAGCACGAGGACGAGCGGGCCGCAATCGTCCTGCGCCCGCACCGCATCGGCGATGTCGCACACGTCGTGGCTCGGCAGTCCGTGATCTACGCGAAGGACTACGGGTGGGACGGCAGCTACGAGGCGCTGGCCGCCGAGATCGCCGGGCGGTTCCTGCAGGAGTTCGACCCGGCGATTGAGGGATGCTGGATTGCCGAGCGCGGCGGCCGCATCGTCGGTTCCGTTTTCGTCGTCGATGCGGGCGACGGCATCGCCCAGTTGCGCCTGCTCTATGTCGAGCCCGAGGCCCGCGGGCTCGGCGTCGGACGTCTGCTGGTCGACCAGGTGGTCGCCTTCGCCCGCGACCGGGGTTATCGCAAGGTGCGGCTCTGGACCCAGTCCGAACTCGTCGCGGCCCGCCGCGTCTACGCGGCGGCGGGCTTCATGCTGGTCGAGAGCAGGCCGCACCACAGCTTCGGGCGGGACCTCGTCGGCGAGTACTGGGAACTGCCGCTCCAGGCTGCAGCCGCTCAATAACCCCGCGAGCGGTCGACGACGTTGGGCAGGGGCTGGCCCGCCTCATGGTCGCGGATCACCTGCGAGAAGAAGGCGACGCCGGTATTTTCCGTCGAGGCCCCGGCGATGTGCGGCGTGAACAGCACGTTGTCGAGCGCCCATAGCGGGCTCTCCTGCGGCAGGGGCTCGGTCTCGTAGACGTCGAGGCTGGCCGAGCCGAGCGTTCCGTCGGTCAACGCGCGCACGAGGTCGGCCTCGCGCTGGTGCCCGCCGCGCCCGCAGTTGACGAGGGCCGGGCCATGGCCGTCGAGCCCGCCCTTCCGCAGCTTGGACAGCGTCTCGTAGTTGATGATGCCGTGCGTCTCGGGCGTAAGCGGCAGCACGTTGACGAGGATGTCGGTCTCCCCGAGGAACGCCTCGAACTCCTCGGCTCCGGCGAAGGTCGGCGTCCCCTCGATCTCCTTCCTGCTGCGGGCCCAGCCGCGCGTCTTGAAGCCGATGGCATTGAGCATGCGGATCGCTTCGCTGCCGATCGCCCCGAGCCCCATCACGCCCACCGTCGTATTCCAGGCCGGGGCGGGGTAGAGCTGTGACCAGCGCTTGTCCGCTTTGTCGCGGGCAAAGCGCGTGACCAGCCGGTGGTGCGCGAGCACGCTGTGCACGATGTAGTCGCACATCTGCTGTGTCAGCGCCTTGTCCATGAAGCGTACGATCGGCACGCCGGCCGGCAGGCTCGGGTGGCGCAGCACGGCATCGACGCCCGCGCCGAGCGACAGGATCGCCTTGAGGTTGGTCAGCCCGTCGAAGGCGTCGGCCTTGGGCTTCCAGATGAAGATGTAGTCGATCTCGGCCGGATCATAGCTATCGGCACGAGTGACCACCTTGTGCCCGGGCAGGGCGGCGGCGAACCCGTCGGCCCAGCGCCGCTCGTTGAAGTCGGCGAGGTGCAGCAGAAGAGTCATGGAGCAGGTCTCCCCCAAAAAGAAAGAGCCGCACCAGTGGCGCGGCTCGGGCATAGGCAATGCTGCCGGATCACTGTGCCGGGACGGCGGGCACGGCTTCGGTTTCGGTCGTCGTGGTGGGCGTGCCCTGGACCGGGGTGTCGCTCTGCGTCTCGGTCGGCGTGTCGATTGCCGGGGCGGCGCTCTCGACCGGAGCGCTGTCGGCCGGGGCCGTCGCCGGATCGTCGGCGGCCGGGGTCGCTTCGGCGTCGGCGGCGGGAGCGGCCTCCGGCGCCGGGAACGGCACCGGCGACGGCGACAGCGTCTGCAGGTAGGCGAGGATATTGGCGCGCTCGACCGGGTTCTTGACGCCGGCAAAGCTCATCTTGGTGCCGGGGGTGAAGCCCTTGGGCGAGGCGAGGAAGGCGTCGAGGTTGGCGTAGGTCCACAGGTCGCCCGCGGCCTTGTGCGCTTCCATGCCGGCCGAATAGGCGAAGCCCTCGTGGCTGCCGATCAGGCGATCGACGACATCATAGAGGCCGGGGCCGGTCTTGTTGGATTCGCCCGCGCCGAAATTGTGACAGCTGGCGCACTTCTTGACGGCAGACTGGCCGGCCGCGATATCGGCGCTGGCCAGCAGGGTGCCCAGCGGCACCGCCGGCGCCTCGGCTTCGGCGGCATCGCCGCCATGGTCCCCGCCCGTCTCGGCCTCGGCCAGCGTGTAGCCCGGACCGCGCCCCTCGATCGGGTGGTAGATGGCTTCGGCCAGGAATCCCACGCCCATGACGAAAAGCAGGGTGCCAAGGACGGCGCCAATGATCTTGTTGAGTTCGAACGAATCCATCGCGGGTATCTTAGCCTTTGACGCCAGTTTGCAGAACGGCGGAACAGTGCAAGGCCTTACCTAGCCTGCACCGGCGCTTCAAGCCCTGTCCCGACGCGGGCGGAAGATAGTCCGCCGTTTTCCGGGGTGCAACGGGGCTATATGTCCCTGCGACAACGCGAAACTGGAGGTCGCTGCTCAAGATTGACTCGGGCGCGGCCCCGCCGCATTAAGGCGCCCGACTGTCACGGTGGAGTCACTCTCGATGTCCCGAAAGATCGCGTTCCAGGGCGAACCCGGCGCCTTCAGCCACGCGGCGGCGCACGCGCTGTTTCCGGCCGACGAGGCGCTGCCCTGCATCACCTTCGAGGACACGATCAGCGCCGTGCAGAATGGCGAGGCCGACTATGGCGTGGTGCCGGTCGAGAACTCGCTCTATGGCCGCATCACCGACATCTACCATCTGTTGCCGCAGTCGGGCCTGTACATCAACGGGGAGCACTTCCTGCGCGTCGAGATGAACCTGCTCGGCCTGCCCGGCACCACCCTCGACGAGATCGAGGCCGTGCAGTCGCTGTCGGTTGCCCTCGGCCAATGCCGCAAGTTCATCGCCAGGCACAGGCTCAGGACCATCAACGGCGTCGACACGGCCGGCTCCGCGCGCGAGGTGGCCCAGCGCGGCGATCGCACCGTGGGCGCCATCGCCTCGCGCTTTGCCGCGGAGGTCTACGGCCTCGACGTGATTGCCGCCAATATCGAGGACGCCGCGCACAACACGACGCGCTTCCTCGTCGTCTCGCGCCGGCCCGAGACCCCCACTGCCGGCAGCGTCAAGGTAAAGACCACGTTCGTCTTTCGGGTGCGAAACGTCCCGGCCGCGCTCTACAAGGCCATGGGCGGTTTCGCCACCAATGGCGTCAACATGACCAAGCTCGAGAGCTACATGCTGGACGGCTCGTTCACCGCCACCCAGTTCTATGCCGACATCGAGGGTCACCCGGACGACCGCAACGTGCAGCTGGCCTTTGAGGAACTAAGGTTCTTCACCGATCAGTTCCACGTGCTCGGGGTCTATCCCGCCGCTTCGCCGGACAACGCCTGAGCGGACAACGCCTCAGTAGAAGTCGTCGTCCTCGTCGGGCGCGATGGTAAGGCCACCGGCTTCGACGCCCCAGTCGAGATCGTCGGTTTCGTCCGCACGCCTGGCGTCGGCTTCGAGGATCTGGGTCTGGAACGCCGGCAGGTACAGGGGGGATCCGACTTCGCGGATGCTGGCCCGCTGCATCTGGCTGAGGGCGATCAGGTCACTGGGAACACGCACTGACTTCAACATGACAAGCCCTCCTTGGGCTCGTGATGTCGCCTAGAATGCGCTCGAGTTTGTTAATAACTGCTGAGGGGCGCGTTCAGCCTCGTCGGCTCCTCATGCTTCGAGGCCCGCGTCCTTCTTGAGCGCGCCAAGCAGGTACTTGAGGCCTGCAATGTTCTGGCTGGCCTCGATCCTGGGGACCATGGCCTCGGCCGAGATGGCGATACTCTCGCTCAGCGACTCGAGCGCCGAGACGATCTGGAACAGGTCGCGGCGAAGATCGTGCCCCGGCGGCAGGTTGTCGATCAGCCGGTCCGCAAGCTCCAGCGCGGAAATAATCTGGCGCCGCGTCCTGTCGGCCTCGGCCAGCAGTGCGTCGGTGGCGTAGGAGCGGCCTCGCGCCGCGGCACGGTAGCCGTCGGCAATCACGTTCCAGTGCGAGATCATGCCCTGCCACATGCCGATGTGGCGGCGGGCCTCAGCTTCGTCGTGGCTGCCTCTGGCGATCATGCGCGAACTCCGTCACTGGTACTGGTCCGGAGAACGGCGGGATCGCGGCCGCGGTTGCATCTTGCCTTCGACGCAATGAGTCGCCATATAGCGGTCGGGAGGTTGGCGCGGACGTGTTCCTCGCCAACCGGGTCAGGACCGGAAGGTAGCAGCCCCAACGAGACCTTCACGGGTCGTTGCCAGCCTCCTACTTCCCCACATGAATCTGGTTTCGTGTCCGCCTGCCGCGGCATGAAGTTTTGCGAACCGCGGTCGCGCTCGCTATATGCTCTGCCAATGGCTGACGGAATGTTCCCAGACGACCCACCTGCGCCCGCCGCATCTTCGGCGTCGTCGCCCTATCTGGTGCTGGCGCGAAAGTACCGGCCGCTGAGCTTTGACTCCCTGATCGGCCAGGACGCGATGGTGCAGACGCTGCGCAACGCGTTCAAGTCGGGGCGCATCCACCATGCCTTCATCCTCACCGGCGTGCGGGGCGTAGGCAAGACCACCACCGCGAGGATCCTCGCCCGCGCCTTCAACTACGAGGACGAACTCGGCCGCCGGCCGACGCTCGATTTCGACAAGGAGGGCATCCACGACCGCGCCATCATCGAAGGGCGCCACGTCGACGTGGTGGAGATGGACGCCGCCTCCAACACCGGCATCAACGACATCCGCGAGATCATCGACTCGGTGAAATACGGGCCGGTTTCGGCGCCTTACAAGGTCTACATCATCGACGAGGTCCACATGCTCTCGACGGCGGCCTTCAACGGGCTGCTGAAGACGCTCGAGGAGCCGCCGCCCTACGTGAAGTTCATCTTCGCGACCACCGAGATCCGCAAGGTGCCCGTGACGATCCTGTCGCGCTGCATGCGCTTCGATCTGCGTCGCGTGCCGCCCGACATCATGAACGCGCATCTCGTCGACCTGCTGGCGCGCGAGGGGATCGACTACGAGCCCGAGGCGCTGTCGATGATCGTGCGCGCCGGCGAGGGGAGCGTCCGCGACAACCAGTCCCTGCTCGACCAGGCCATCAGCCACGGCGACGGCAAGGTGACCGCCTCGACGGTCAAGGCCATGCTCGGTCTCGGCGACCGGGCCCGGACCATCGACCTGTTCGAGGCCCTGATGGCTGGCCGCGTCGCGGAGGCGCTGCAGAACCTGCGCGAACTCTACGATGCCGGGGCCGACCCGCAGACGATCATCGCCGACCTCTGCGATTTCACCCACCTCGTCACCCGCATCAAGATCGTGCCGGCGGCGGCGGACGACGTGTCGCTGACGCCGGATGAGCGCAATCGCGGGGCGCAGTTGGCGACCCGGCTCGGCATGCGGGTGCTGAGCCGCACCTGGCAGATCCTGTTCAAGGGCTACGACGAGGTGCAGCAGGCGGGCAACGCCCTGCAGGCGGCCGAGATGGTGCTGGTGCGTCTCGCCTATGCGGCGGACCTGCCGACCCCGGACGAGCTGATCGCGAGGCTTTCCAACCAGCCGCTCCCCAACACGCCACCGGCGGCGCCCGTGCCGCGCGGACCCTCCGGCGGCGGCGCCTCGGCGGCGCGTCAGATGCAACCCCAGGTTGCGCCCCAGTTCGATGCGGCGCCGACCGCTCAGCCGTCCCCTTCGCCCGTGGTCCAGTCGGCCCCGCAGGCCTTCGCCAACCCCCGCACCTACGCCGATATCGTGGCGCTGGCGGGCGAGAAGCGCGATGTGATCGTCAAGATCGCGCTCGAGCAGTCGCTCCGTCCGGTCTCGATCGCCGATGGCCGCCTCGAGGTGGCGCTGGTCGAAAATGCCGACCCCGCCATCATCCAGACGCTCGCTGCGCGGTTGAAGCTGTGGACCGGCAGGCAGTGGCTGATAACGCTCAAGACCGATGCCCAGCACGTGCCGACGCTGCGCGAGCAGCGCGAGGAGCGGCATGAGGCGGTGCGGCAGGAGGCGCACCAGGACCCGCTCGTCCAGGCGATCCTGGATACGTTTCCTGGCGCCAGGTTGCTGCCGGTGCGCATCAAGCAGGAAGAAGTGCCAATCGAGGCTTACGCGGACATGATGAACCGCGACATCGACGAGGACGACGACGAATGAAAGACCTGATGAACATGATGAAGGCCGCCCAGGAGATGAAGGGGCGGATGGAGGAGTTCCAGAGCAAGGTCGCCGACATGACTGCCGAGGGCCGCGCCGGCGGCGGGCTTGTGGTCGTCACGCTCAATGGCAAGGGCGAGCTCAAGGGTCTCAAGATCGATCCCAGCCTCGTCTCCGACGACGTTTCGGTCCTCGAGGACCTGATCATTGCCGCGCACAACGACGCCAAGGGCAAGGTGGAGCACGAGATGAACGCAAAGATGCAGGAGATGACGGCCGGCCTGCCGATCCCTCCTGGTCTCAAGTTCCCGTTCTGAGGCGCGCTTGTCCAACGGTGGTCCCGAGATTGAACAGCTGATCCAGCTGCTGGCGCGGCTGCCCGGGCTCGGGCCGCGCTCGGCCCGGCGCGCGGTGCTGCAGTTGATCAAGAAGAAGGAACAGCTGATGATTCCGCTGTCGGCGGCGCTTGATCGCGCTGTGGCAACGGTCATCGAATGCGAGGTCTGCGGTAACATCGACACGCGCTCGCCTTGTCATATCTGCGCCGATCCGCGCCGCGACAGCGGCATTCTCATCGTCGTCGAGGATGTGGCGGACCTCTGGGCTCTGGAGCGCGCCGGGGTGGGGGCGGTGAAGTACCATGTCCTTGGCGGCGTGCTTTCGCCGCTCGATGGCGTGGGGCCGGACGACCTGTCGGTTGACGCGCTGCTGAAGCGGGCGCCCGAGTTTTCCGAGATCGTCTTGGCGGTCAACGCCACCGTGGAGGGCCAGACCACGGCGCACTACATCACCGATCGCCTCGCCCCCAGCGGGGTCAAGATCACCCGTCTTGCGCATGGCGTGCCGGTAGGCGGTGAACTCGACTATCTCGACGAAGGCACGCTCAGTCAGGCCCTCAAGGCCCGGACCAGCCTCTAGTCAGCTGCGATCGAAGCCCTCGATCCACTGGCTCTTGTCGATCGCACCCTCGTCAGCCTCGTCCTCGCTTAACGAGGCTTCGTCCGCTTCCTCGATCGCCTCGAGTTCGTCGGAGTCCGGCGCCAGCGTCTCGCGATGCACGCTTGGGTCCTGATCGACCGAGGCTGGGTCCATGCCCTCGCCCTGCAGCTGCTCCATCCGGGTGATGGCGTCGTCGATGGCGCGCACCAGCGTCACCGGATCCTCGTCGCCGAAGTCCGGCGCTTCCAGGTCGGCGATCTCGCCGCGCATCTCGCGCAGGCGTGCCAGCCGTTCGTGGATCGGCCAGTCGTCGTTGTAGAGCAGTTCTTCGATCTCGGTCTGGCTGATGGGCTGCGTGAAGCCCGGAGTGTCGCCGTCATTGCCGAGCGGCAGGTCCTGTCCGACCAGGTCGCGGAAACCGGAACTCATCGTCACCTCCCTTGTGGACTGCCGGACCAACGTCTGGCGCGGGGAGAACGATCCCTGCCGCGGGGCTATTCGCCGGCGAGGCGCTGTGGCTCGGGGCGAGGCTCGTCGAACTCCATTGCCTCGATCCGCTCGCCCCGGCGCAGCACCTTGCCCGACGAGGTGAGAATGTCGCCGATGTCGTTGGAGGCCTGGGTGAAGTGCGTCTGGAGTTTCCGCACCCGCTCGTCGAGCCGGCCGACGTCGGTGAGCAGTGCCCGCACCTCGGTCTGGATGCGGTAAGCTTCCTCGCGCATCCGCACGTCGCGCAGCAGTGCCTGCACCACCTGGATCGACAGCATCAGGATCGACGGCGAAACGATGACCACCCGCGCCCTGAGAGCACGCTGCACCACGTCCTCGAAATGCTCGTGCAGGTCAGCAAATATCGATTCCGACGGCACGAACAGGAAAGCGGTGTCGGCCGTCTCTCCCGCGATGAGGTATTTTTCCGAGATCGCCTTGATATGCACGCCCATGTCGTTGCGGAAGGCGCTCGCGGCAAGGCGCGGGTCCTCGCCCTCGACCGCCGTCGTGAAGCGCTGCCAGCTTTCGAGCGGGAACTTGGCATCGATTACCAGCGCCGGGGCGCCGTTGGGCATGTAGACCAGCGCGTCGGGCCGGCTGCCGTTCGAGAGCGTGGCCTGGAACGCAAAGCTGTTGGGCGCGAGCCCGTCGCCGAGGATAGCCTCCATGCGCCCCTGGCCGAAGGCGCCGCGGGTCTGCTTGTTGGCGAGGATCGATTGCAGCGAGACGACGTTCTGGCTGAGCTGGGCGATGTTGGACTGCGCGCGGTCGATGACCGCCAGCCGCTCCTGCAGCTTCGCCAGGCTTTCGTTCGTCTTGCTGTTGGTTTCCTGCATTGCAGCGCCGATGCGCTGGCCGTGGCTGTCGAGCCTGTCGTTCACCAGCCGCGCCAGGTCCGACGTGCGCGACCCGAAGATCTCGGACATCGTCTGCATGCGTCCCGTCATCTCCGACTGGATGCGGATCATGTCGGCAAGGTGCCGCTCGGTTTCCGCCGTCTTCAGGCGGAGCAGCTCTGCATCCTCCGCCTGCTTCCGCGCTTCCGCGGCCCGCTCCCGCGACTGCCGCATGACGATGACCAGCACGGCGACGAGCAGCGTCGCGGCCAGCAGGTAGCCGGCGATGGCGGTGGTTACGGGGAAGTCGCCGAGCGTGAAGAGAATGCGGTCCATCGCCTGAGCCTACACGATTCGGCCCGCACGTTCTCTCATTGTTCACGTCTGCCGCAATTATCGTTCACGCCCGGTAAACCGGCTGCCCGTTGACCCGGGACCGGGAAATACCATATTCAGCCCATTCCCCGAGCAAGGACCCGAACGTTCATGGCCAAGCGCCCCATCCTTATCCTTCCCGACGAGCGCCTGCGCGCCATTGCGGAGCCGATCGAGAAGATCGACGATGAGGTCAGGCAACTCGCCAAGGACATGCTGGACACCATGTACGACGCGCCCGGCATTGGGCTTGCGGCGCCGCAGATCGGCGAGTTGCGCCGCATTGTGGTCATGGATGTCGCCAAGGAAGGCGAGCAGCCCGACCCCATCGTGATGGTGAACCCCGAGATCCTGAAGTACTCGGACGAGACCGTCGTCACTGAGGAAGGGTGCCTGTCGATCCCCGAGCTGTACTATGACGTCGAGCGGCCGGCCGAGATCACCGTCCGCTATACCGACCTCGACGGCGAGGTGGTCGAGCGCGACGCCGGTGACCGGCTGGCCATCTGCATCCAGCACGAGATCGATCACCTCGATGGTGTGCTCTACATCGACTACCTGAGCCGCCTGAAGCGTGACCGCGTGCTGAAGAAGTTCCAGAAGGCCGAACGGCTGGGCCGCAAGGCGGGCTGAGGCTCCGCCCATTGCGGCGAGGGGAAGGCGGAAGGGATCGCCTGCGCGTTCCCTGCTCCTGCAGCCGCTGTCGGCAGTCCTACCTCTCCGGTCGCCGGAGGCCCTCCCGACTGAAAGGCCGGATATGCGCATCGTCTTCATGGGCACGCCGGAGTTCGCCGTGCCGACCCTCACCGAGATCGTCTCGACCGGCCATGAGGTAGTCGCGGTCTATACGCGCGCGCCAAAGCCCGCAGGGCGAGGACAGGCCGAGCGCAAGTCCCCGGTGCACGAGGCGGCCGAAAAGTTCGGCATCCCGGTCTTCACGCCACGCTCGCTGAAGCAGGTGCCCGAGCAGGAGGTGTTCGCGACGCACGACGCCGATGTCGCCGTGGTCGTCGCCTATGGCCTGATCCTCCCCCCTGCGATCCTCGAGGCGCCGCGCCTCGGCTGCCTCAACCTGCATGGTTCGCTCCTGCCGCGCTGGCGCGGCGCTGCTCCGATCCAGCGGGCCGTGATGGCGGGCGATACGCGAACCGGCGTCATGGTGATTCAGATGGATGAGGGCCTCGATACCGGCCCCGTCGGCCTCGTCGAGGAAATGCCCATCGGTCCCGACATGACCGCGGGCGAACTGCACGACCGCATGATGCTGATCGGCGCCGATCTGATGGGGCGGGCTCTGGCCGCCCTCGAGCGTGGCAGCCTTGAGTTCACCCCGCAGGCTGAAGCGGGGGTGACCTACGCGGCCAAGATCGAGAAGTCCGAAGCGCGCATCGACTGGAAGAGGCCCGCGAGCGAGGTACACAACCTGATCAGCGGGCTGTCGCCGTTCCCCGGCGCCTGGTTCGAACTGCCCCTCAATGGCACGGCGACCCGCGTGAAGGCCCTGCGCTCGACGCTGGCGACGGGCGAGGGTGCCCCGGGGACGATCCTGCCGGATCTCACCATTGCCTGTGGCTCGGGCGCGGTGCGGCTGACCGCCGTGCAGCGCGAGGGCAAGGGCGCGATGGACGCCGCAACCTTCCTGCGCGGCGCAGGCACGCTGCCGGAGCGGGCAGGGTGACCAGTCCGTCCGTGTCCGGCTGATGCCCCGCTACCGCCTCACCGTCGAGTATGACGGCCGCCCCTTCTGTGGCTGGCAGAGGCAGGCGCATGACCTTTCAGTACAGCAGGTGCTGGAGGAGGCGATTGCGCGCTTCTCTGGCGAGATCGCCGTCACCCAGGCGGCCGGCCGCACCGACGCCGGCGTTCACGCGCTCGGACAGGTGGTTCATTTCGACCTCCAGCGGGACTGGGACGCGTTCAAGGTGCGCGAGGCGCTGAACTTCCACACCAAGCCGCATCCGGTGGCGATCGTCACCGCCGAACGGGTCGGCGAGGATTTCGAGGCGCGCTTTTCCGCCATCGCCCGCCACTATGAGTACCGCATCCTCAACCGCCGCGCCCGTCCCGCGCTCGACCAGGGCAGGGTCTGGCATGTGCCGGTCGATCTCGATGCCGGCGCCATGCACGAGGCGGCGCAGCTGATCCTCGGCAAGCACGACTTCTCCACCTTCCGTGCCTCCGAGTGTCAGGCCAACTCGCCGGTTCGGACGCTCGACGTCTTCGATGTGCGGCGCGAGGCGGAGATGATCGTCGTCACCGCGAAGGCCCGCAGCTTCCTGCACAGCCAGGTGCGCTCGATGGTGGGATCGCTGAAGCTCGTGGGGGAGGGCAGGTGGAGCGCCCGCGATTTCCGCGCCGCACTCGATGCCCGGGACAGGTCGCGTTGCGGTCCGCTCGCGCCCTCCGATGGGCTCTACCTGACGCGTGTCGACTACTAGCTGCCCGCCGCGGCCGAGAGAGCGGCCATCTCATCGGGCGACAGCGGGAAGAGCACCAGCAGCACGAGGATCGCCGCCACGAGGCCCACCGCCTGGGCGATGATCAGCAACACGATCTGCATCGGCTTCAGCGTCATCACCAGCCGGGCGATATTGATCGACAGCACGAGGCCGGCGACGAGGAAGATGATCCCGAGGAAGCGCAGTCCGAGCACCAGTGTCAGCAGCATCACCAGCGACAGGATGGCGTTCGACCAGTTGAGCGTGACGACGAACGGAACGAGCGCATCCGAGCGCCCGATCTGGCGCAGGTAGATCGCCGAAGCGCCGATGATGGCGCCATAGAGAATGACCTGTTGCACCAGCCCGACGAACATGCCGGCCCCGCCCATCGCCGTGCTGGCGATGAGTTCCACGGCGGTTGCGACGAGCAGTGCGATGAAGCTCGAGACCAGCCCGGCCTGCGTGAAGGTGAAATGGCGCGAGGCGGTGCGATCGCCGGTCAGCAGTGCCAGGAGGCCCCTGACTGCCGCCCGCGCCTCGTCCACAAGAGTTGCATTCGTTTCAGGCACTAGCCGATCCCTTGCCCGCCGGTGGTCAGCATGTAGAGCCCCAGCGGGATCGCGGCAAGCAAGACGATGCAAAGAATGGCAAACGCGGCGGAAACGCCGCGGCCCAGTTTGCCGACACCGCGCGCCGCGCGGAAGAACATGAAGCCCCGCACCCCGAGGAGCGCGAGCACCCCGGCTTCGCTCTGCACATGGACCAGCGGTAGCGACAGCACGGCGACGATGCCCATGGCATAGGCGCTGGGTATGGCCAGCGCCAACGGGTCGGCCCGCATGAGCCGGGCGGTAGCCGCGGCGGCGATGAGGATAGCGAACAGCACGATCAGGTTGAACATCAAGCCGATCGCGAGCTGCATCCAGCCCGGTACGTAACCCTCCGCGAGCGCGACGACCGCGATTCCGAGCAGCACGGTGGCCATGTAGAACCCGACCGCGTTGATGAGCCCGGCCCGGCTCAGGTTGAACTTGTCCGCCGCGTCGGGCTGTGCCGTGAGCAGGTCGAGCCAGCCGAGCACAGCCCGCCATAGTTCGGCGAAGGCGCTCACCGAAGGTAGTCCCCAAGGAAGCGGGCGTAGAGTTCGGTAAGCTCCTCGAGGTCCGACAGGCGTATGCTCTCGTCGACCTTGTGCATTGTCGGCCCCGGCAGGCCGAATTCCACCACCGGGCAGTAGTCCGCGATGAAGCGTGCGTCGGACGTGCCGCCACCGGTCGAGAGCTCCGGCGGGATGCCGGTGCGCCGCGCGATGGTTTCGATCAGCGTTTCCACCCCGCCGCCGAGGTCGGAGAGGAAAGCGCGCGACGGGCGACCCGCGACGGTGAACTCGACGGCGCAGTTGCGCTTGTCCTGGTTGGCGATCACCTCTTCGATCGCCTCTACCAGCGTCTCGGGCGTCCACCGGTCGTTGTAGCGCACGTTGAAGCGCAGCAGGGCGGACGCGGGGATGACGTTGGTCGTCGCATTGCCGACATCGGCCGAGGTGAACTCGAGGTTGGACGGAGGGAAGTGGTCGGTGCCGTCGTCGAGCTTGCCCGATAGTGCCAGCAAGAGCGTCGCCGCCACTGGGAGCGGGTTGTTGGCCTTGTCGGGATAGGCGACATGCCCCTGCGTGCCGGTGACCCGGATCTGCCCGTTGAGCGAACCGCGCCGTCCCACCTTGATCGAGTCCCCCACGCGGGCCGTCGCACTGGGTTCGCCCACGATCGCGAAGTCGAAGCGATGGCCCTGCTCGGCCGCCCAGGCCATCAGCTTGTCCGTGCCGTTGACCGAGTCCGCCTCCTCGTCATTGGTGATGGCCAGCGAGATGGTACCTGCGTCGGGAACGCGCGAGATCGCGGCGACGAACGCCGCGATACCCGACTTCATGTCGGCCGCCCCGCGTCCATAGATGGTGCCGTCGACGATCTCGGCTGCAAAGGGCGGATGCGACCATGCCGTGGTGTCCCCCGGCGTCACGACGTCGGTATGACCGGCGAACAGCAGGTGTCTGCCGCCTGTGCCGCGGGTCGCGAACAGGTTGTCGACCGGATACGACCCGTCCCCTTCGAACCGCACCCGCGTGCAGTTGAACCCGAGCGGCGCCAGCGCGGCCTCCAGCACGTCGAAGACCCCGTGGAGTTCCGGGGTGATGGACGGCTCGCGGATAAGGTCGGCGAGGAGTCGGGCGGGATCGATCACGTCAGTCCCGCAGCAGTTCGTTGATGCCGGTCTTGCTGCGGGTCTGCGCGTCGACCGTCTTGACGATCACCGCGCAATAGAGATTGGGGCCGGGCTGGCCGTTGGGGAGCGGCTTGCCGGGCAGGCTGCCCGAAACGACGACGGAATAGGGGGGGACCTTGCCGATGTGGATCTCGCCGGTGGCCCGGTCGACGATCTTGGTCGAGGCGCCGATGAACACGCCCATCGAGATCACCGAGCCTTCGCCGACGATCACGCCCTCGACCACTTCGGAACGGGCGCCGACAAAGCAGTTGTCCTCGATGATGGTCGGGTTGGCCTGCATCGGCTCGAGCACGCCGCCAATGCCGACGCCGCCCGACAGGTGCACGTTCTTGCCGATCTGCGCGCAGCTGCCAACGGTCACCCAGGTGTCGACCATGGTGCCTTCGTCGACATAGGCGCCGACATTGACGAAGCTCGGCATCAGGATGACGTTGCGCGCGATGTAGGCCGACTGGCGCGCCACCGCGCCCGGCACCGCCCGGAAACCGGCCTCGCGGAAGCTGTTCTCGCTCCAGCCTTCGAACTTGGTCGGCACCTTGTCCCACCACGACGAGCCGTTCGGTGCGCCGGGCATCATCTGGTTGTCGTTGAGCCGGAAGCTCAGCAGCACCGCCTTCTTCAGCCACTGGTTGACCGTCCACTGCAGCGGCGCCTGCCGCTCGGCGACCCGTGCCTTGCCGCTGTCGAGCAGGCGCAGCGCTTCCTCCACGGCTTCGCGCACCTCGCCGGTCGTGCCGGTATTGATGTCGGCGCGCGCCTCCCAGGCGGCATCGATAATGCGGGCGAGATCGGCAAAGGACATGGGACGGGCTTTCTGGCGGCAGGTTGAAGCGCGCCGGACATTATCCGGCTCGCCCGACCTGTCAACGATCCTTAACCGGCCGCGATGCAAGCTCGCCGCCTAGTTTTCGGAGACTCTCACATGGCCAGACGCGCCGACACCCCGCTTCGCACCTCGGTCGAGGACCTGGCTGCGGCAAAACGCGCGCCATCGACCCCGCAGACCGAATCGGCCGCCTTCCGGCTCGCCTATTCCGACGACGAGTTCATGACCAGCGAGGACACCCGCGGCGTGCGCTTCCAGCTGGAATACCTGAAGACCGAGTTCCGCCTGCGCGAATACGGCATCCGCTCGACCGTCGTGCTGTTCGGCGGCGCGCGCATACCCGAGCCGGGCAAGCCCGCCTGGGCTGCGCGCAACGAGACCCAGAAGCGCAACCTCGAAGCCGCCTCGCGCTACTATGACGAGGCGCGCCGCTTCGCACAGTACGCTTCGCTCACCTCGCGTGCCCTCGATTTCAGGGACTACGTCGTGGTCACCGGCGGTGGTCCGGGCGTGATGGAAGCAGGCAACCGCGGTGCCGACGATGTCGGCGCGCCGACCATCGGGCTCAACATCGTGCTGCCGCACGAGCAGACCCCCAACGGCTACATCACGCCCGACCTCTGCTTCAACTTCCACTATTTCTCGACGCGCAAGATCCACTTCCTGCTGCGCGCCCGCGCCGTGGCCATCTTCCCCGGCGGCTTCGGTACGCTCGACGAGTTCTTCGAGACGCTCACCCTGATCCAGACCGGCCGGATGGAGCGCGTGCCGCTCCTGCTGTTCGGCAAGGAGTTCTGGAGCCGGGTCATCAACTTCGAGGCGCTGGCCGAGGCTGGCACCATTGCGCCCGACGATCCACACCTCTTCTCGGTGGTGGACAGCGCCGAGGACGGATGGAACGTCGTCCGCCAGCACTACAACCTGCCCGAAGTGACGCTGGCGACCTGAGCCCGGGTCGTCAGGGCAGCGTGCGCAGGAAGCCCGCGAGGTCTGCCGTGAGGTGGTGCACGTGCTCGCCGCCGGCGCGCTCAAGCTCCCAGGCGTCGACCTGCACATGCATGAACGAGTCGGACGCGACGACCTGCACGGTGGTCATGCCGGTCTCGTGCGGGACCTTCAGGTTCTTCTCGAGGTCGTCGAACATGGCCGCGCGGCGCGCGTCGATGCCGTGCCTTGCAAAAAAGCCCTCGTAGGCCTCGGCCAGGGGTTTCGGCTTGTAGCCCATGGCGCGGATGTCGAAGATGTCCTCGAACAGTTCGTCGGCGTCACCCAGCCGGCGCAGCACCTCGCGCGCATGCCCGACATCGCCGTTCGTGAGGATGAACTTGCGCCCGGGCAGGGCCCGGATCGTGCTGACGAGGTCCGGATGCGCGACGACCGGCGAGTAGTCGATGGCGTGCACGGTTGAAAGGAAATGATCCGGATCGACGTCGTGCCGCTGCATCAGTCCGTTCAGCGTCGTCCCGTAGTCCCGATAATACGCCTTCTGCAGCGCCCGTGCCTCGTCATAGGGCAACTGCGTCACCCTCACCATATACTCGGAAATGAGCAGGTCGATCTGGGCGAAGAGGTTGCACTCCCGCGGATACAGCGTGTTGTCGAGGTCGAACACCCAGTCGGTGACGTGGGCGAGCGAGCGTGCGGTGGTGGCCGGAGCGTCAGTCATGGGTCCACTATGCCAGAAGAGCTGAAGTGACGACATCGCGAATTGCCAATCCAGCACTTGATGGAGCGGGGGTCGGGTGTATTTGTGGTAGGTCGATGGTCGAGTTCCATGGTCGCGGGCCCGTTCGGGGTTTATCCCGTACCGCGCGCGCCGCTCATGCCTCGAGGAAACCGCTCTGCGCCGTGCGGATCTTATGAGCTCCGACCCCAATGCTGGGGACCGGGATCTTCCGAACGGCTCGGCGGCGAATTAAGCCGCGCCTTCGACTACACGTTGTGACCTGAGGGACTATGATGTCTGCCCATTTCCACGTGCCTGCAACCAAGGCGGAGGCGGATCCCCGCCGCTGGGTGGCGCTTTTCGTGCTGCTCATCGCCAGTTTCATGAACCTGATTGACGTGACCATCGTGAACGTCGCGTTGCCAAGCCTGCAGCAGAACCTTGGCGCCGATCCCAACCATGTCGAATGGGTGATCGCGGCCTATGTCCTGAGCTTCGCGCTTGGTCTGCTGCCCTTCGGTCGCCTCGGCGATATTGTCGGGCGCACGCACATGTTCCTCATCGGCGTCGCAGCCTTCACCCTTGCTTCCGCCTTCTGCGGCCTTGCGCCCTCGATCGAGTGGCTGATCGTTGCCCGCGTGCTGCAGGGTCTTGCCGGCGCCGCGATGACGCCCCAGGTGCTGGCCATCGCCCAGGTGACCTTTCCGCCTGAGGAGAAGGGGCAGGCCTTCTCGCTCTTCGGCCTCAGCTCCGGCCTTGCCGCGGTCACCGGCCCGATCCTCGGCGGCATCCTGATCGGCGCCGATCTCTGGGGGCTGGACTGGCGTCCGATCTTCCTCGTCAACGTGCCTGTCGGCATTATCGCAGTCGTCGCCGGCTGGTACCTGATCCCACGCACGCCCGGCCACCCCGGGCTCAAGAACGACTTCGTCGGCATCGGGCTCTTTGCCGCCGCGATGGTGGCGCTGGTCTATCCGCTGGTCGAGGGGCGCGCCTTTGGCTGGCCGGCCTGGGCCTGGGGCATGATCGCAGCCGCGCTCGTTCTGTGCGCCCTGTTCGTCATGTGGGAGGGCCGGCGCGCCGCCAACGACCAGCCGCAGCTCCTGAACTTCAGCCTGATCCGCAACCCGAACTACCTGCTTGGGCTCCTGATCACCACCATCTTCGCCTCCGGCATCCCCGCCATGTTCATGGTGCTGTCGCTCATGCTGCAGTCGGGGTTCGGTTTCTCCCCGCTACTATCGGGCCTCACCAACACGCCCTTTTCTGTCGGCGTGCTCGCAGTCTCCCTGTTCATCGGCCGGCTCGGGCAGCGCTACCTGCGGACCCGGTTGGCGGTCGGCGCCGCCATGCTCGTCATCGGCATCGGTTGGCTCGACCTCATCATTGGCGGGCTGGGCGAGACGGTCGACCACTGGGTATTCCTGCTGCCGCTGTTCGTTGCCGGCATCGGGTTGGGCCTTGGCTTCTCGGGGCTCTTTCAGTCCGTGCTGGCTGGCGTCCCGGCGCGTGACGCCGGGGCCGGATCGGGGGCCCTGCAGGCCTTCCAGCAGATCGGCGGTGCCATCGGCGTGGCATTGGTGGGACAGATCTTCTTCTCCCAGCTGGCCAGCGACCTCGCCGCCGGAGCAAGCAGTGCCGAGGCCTTTGCAGACGCAGCTGCCCCGGCGATCCTCTACCAGATCTGCTCGTTCGCCCTGGTGGTGGTCCTCGTACCGTTCCTCAGGATCAAGCCGCCGGAGCAGCCCGGACCGGGGCGCGCTGTATCCCCGCCGCCCGTGGCGGTCGAGGCCTAGATGCACGAAGGGCGCCCGTCGGGCGCCCTTTTTTCCAGTCCGCGTAGGCTCGGTTCAGCGCACGATCAGCGTGCCGGCGCCGTGCTCGGTGAAGAGCTCGACCAGCACCACGTGGGGCGTCTTGCCGTTGAGGATCACGACGCCCTCGACGCCGTTGTCGAGAGCCTCGAGGCAGGTCTCGACCTTGGGAATCATGCCGCCGGAGATGGTGCCGTTGGCGATGAGCTCGCGCGCGTCGCGCATGGTGAGCTCGGGGATGAGTTTCTTGTTTTCGTCCAGCACACCGTCGACATCGGTGAGGAACAGCAGGCGCTTGGCGCCCAGCGAACCGGCGATGGCCCCTGCGAACGTGTCGGCGTTGATGTTGTAGGTATTGCCGTCGCGGCCCGGGGCGACAGGCGCGATCACCGGGATCATCTCCGAGCGCGCCAGCGTGTCGAGCAGGGTGCGGTCGACTTCAACCGGCTCGCCGACGAAGCCAAGGTCGAGCACGCGCTCGATGCTCGAGCCGGGATCCTTGACGCGCTTCTCGGCCTTGCGGGCAAACACCATGTTGCCGTCCTTGCCGCACAGCCCGATCGCCCACTCGCCTTCGGCGTTGATCAGCGCCACGATCTCCTTGTTGATCGAGCCGGCGAGCACCATCTCGACCACTTCCATGGTGCGCTGGTCCGTGACGCGCAGGCCACTCTCGAACTTGGACTCGATCCCGAGGTTCTTCAGCATCAGTGCAATCTGCGGCCCGCCGCCATGCACGACGATCGGGTTGACGCGTGACTGCTTGAGGAGCGCGATGTCGCGGGCGAAGGCGCGACCGAGCGCGATGTCCCCCATGGCGTGCCCGCCATACTTGACCACGACCGTCTTGCCCTCATACCGCTGCATGTAGGGAAGTGCTTGGCTGAGCACCGCGGCGTCGCGGGAAAAGGTCTCGATATCCGGCATCTTGCGCTGTGTGTCCATTGTCCCCGTCCTATAGCGCATTCCATTGGAGTCGAAAGCGCTTTTGCGTCCGCGGCGATTCTTGAACAGAACAATGACGAAGATTCCGTGACCGTTCCGCGCCAGGGATAGGCAGCCGTTTGCTCTTTAGGTAAGTTCGCGCCATGACGACCAGCGCCTCCGCCGAGATCGCCGACCTCATCGCCCGGACAGCGCTCAGGGATCGTGCCGCTTTCCGTGACCTCTACGCCCGGACCAGTGCGAAACTTTTCGGCGTGACACTGCGTATTCTCAAGGACAGATCGGAAGCCGAGGAGGCCCTGCAGGAGGTCTACGTCAAGATCTGGCAACGTGCCGACCGCTATGTCGCGGGAGGCTACAGCCCGATCAGCTGGCTGGTGGCGGTGGCACGCAACCACGCACTCGATATCCTCAGGGCGCGCAAGCCCGCGAGCGACGACATAGAGACGGCGATCGACCTCGCGGACGGCAGCCCCGACCCCGAACAGGCGACCATCGACAGTTCGGAGCGCACTCGCATCGACGGTTGCCTCAACACGCTCGAGGCCGACAAGGCCGACTGCGTGAGAAGCGCCTACCTCGACGGCTTCACCTACGAAGAACTGGCGACGCGCCACAACGTGCCGCTCAACACCATGCGAACCTGGCTCCGGCGGAGCCTGATCAAACTGAGAGAGTGCCTGACGGCATGAGCACCGAAGGTCACAGCAGCAGCGGGGAGGACGACCGGATCCTGGTCGCCGAATACGCGCTCGGCCTTCTGGAAGGCGACGAGCGCGCCGCCGTCACGAGGAGGATCGCCGCCGAGCCGGCGCTGGCCACCGAGCTGCGCCTGTGGCGCAGTCGCCTTGCGAGCCTCGACAGCGAATTCGCGGAAGTCGCCGCGCCTGCAGCGGTCCTGAAGCGGGTCGAGGCTCGCCTGTTCGGTGAGCCCGTCCGCACCGGCTGGTGGAACTCCCTTGCCCTGTGGCGCGGCCTGACCGCCGCTGCCGCGGCCGTTGCTGTCGTCGCCGTGGGCTTCAACCTCAGCCAGCCTCGCCTCGACCCGGCCGCGCTCGCCACCCAGCTCGTGGCCGCCATCCAGTCCGAAGAGGGCTTCGGCGTCGAGTTCATCGCCGTCTATGACGAGGCGCTCGGCCAGGTCCGCGTCACCTCGCTGCGCGGCGATGCGGTGCCCGACAAGGATTACGAGCTCTGGTACATCAGGGGCGACCAGCCGGCCGTGTCGATGGGTGTGCTGCCGGTCAACGAACGTCGCGAGATTCCGCTCGATGCTGCGGCGCGCGCCAATATCGAGCCGGGCACGGTGTTCGCCGTCACGCTCGAGCAGAAGGGCGGCTCGCCCACCGGCGTCGCGCAGGGCCCGATCGTCGCAGTCGGCACCGCTACCCCGATCTAACCTCCGTCGCCTGTATTGGCTGCGTCGTTGGCACCCCTCCGCCGACGCAGTCGATCGCGGCGCTACGAAATACCGCCCCAAAGAGTTTCGCGGTCCACCGCACATAAACTCCGTCGCATGAAAATGTGATCCGAAACCCCGCCGGCGCTCCTTCCGTACCTGAGCCTGTCACACCCGCAAACCAACGCGGGACGCCAGTCAAAGGAAGGAACACTGAGATGAAACTCTCGACCCTGCGTGTATTCGCCGCCGCGGCCATGCTGTCCGTCACCGCGCTAGGCTCCGTCGCCTACGCAGAGAATCCGATGGTCGGCGGTGCCGCCATGTCGGAGTCCAAGGACATCGTCGACAACGCCGTCAACTCTGCCGACCACACCACGCTGGTTGCAGCGGTCCAGGCCGCCGGCCTTGTCGATACGCTGAAGGGAGCCGGGCCGTTCACCGTGCTCGCACCGACCAACGAAGCCTTCGCCGCCCTGCCGGCCGGCACCGTCGACACGCTGCTGAAGCCCGAGAACAAGGATCAGCTGACCAAGATCCTCACCTGCCACGTGATCCCGGCCAAGGCGCTCGCCGCTGACGTATCGAAGATGGTGGCCGATGGCGGCGGCGAAGCGGTGATCGACACCGTTGGCGGCTGCAAGCTGACGGCCAAGGCCGATGGCGGCAAGGTCACCTTCACCGACGAGAACGGCGGCGTCGCCGACGTGACGATCGCCGACGTGGTTCAGTCCAACGGCGTCATCCACGTGATCGACAAGGTCCTGTTGCCCAAGTCGTAAGCTCTGTCGAGCTGACTTGACTCGGACCGGTGTCCCGTCCCCCATGGACGGGACACGATCCTTTTACTGCCGGGCCGCTGTGCCGGCGATAGACTTCCGCGAACGCCGAGGGGAGTGGTCCATGACCGATATCAGCCGCCGCTCAATACTGCTGGGGGGAACCGCCGTCCTTTCGCTCGGTGCTGCGGGTTTCCTCTTCCGTCCGACATCGTCCTCGCGGGCCGCCGAAGGCACATTCGAGTTCACCCTCAGCGACAGCGAGTGGAAAAAGCGGCTGCACCCGATCAGCTATCAGGTGCTGCGGCACGAATACACCGAGCCTCCCGGCACCTCCGAGCTGCTCTATGAGCATCGCAACGGCACTTTCGCCTGCGCCGGTTGCGATCTGCCGCTGTTCGATTCGGCCACCAAGTACGAGAGCGGCACCGGCTGGCCGAGCTTCTACCAGCCGCTGGACAATGCCGTGGGCACGTCGACCGACATGCTGCTCGGCTATCCGCGCACCGAGGTCCATTGCCGCCGTTGCGGAGGCCACCTGGGCCACGTTTTCGAGGACGGGCCGCCGCCTACCGGGCTGCGCTACTGCATGAACGGTTACGCCCTGCAGTTTCATCCTTCCGCGGGGTAGTTCCCCGAAGCTGTCGTGCAGTGCAGGTCAGCGATGAGGCAGGAACGCTTGCGGCCTGCCGCAAACCGCGCCATCTCATCCAGTCATGAAACTCACCATCATCCAGACGGGCGACGTGCCGGGGCCGTTGCGCCCCCGGTTCGGTGCCTATCCGCCGATGTTCCGGCGCATGTTCGACGAAGCCGGGCACGGTTTCGACTACGACACGATCCCGGTGTTCGAGGGGGCCGCGCTGCCGGACCCGGCCGGGCTCGAGGGCATACTGATCACCGGTTCCGCCGCCGGTGTGTATGAGGACCACGCCTGGCTGCCGCCGGTGCGCGCCTTTGTTCGCAAGGCCTATGCCGCCGGCACGCCAATGCTCGGTGTCTGCTTCGGGCACCAGCTCATGGCCGATGCGCTGGGTGGCGATGTCCGCAAGTCCGAGAAGGGCTGGGGTCTCGGCCGGCACACCTATGACGTGAAGTCGCGGCCGGGGTTCCTCGCCAGCGATCTGCCGGCCCTCTCCATTGCCTGCTCGCACCAGGACCAGGTGATCGTGGCGCCGCCGGAAGCGGAGGTGTTCCTGGGATCGGATTTCACGCCCAATGCCGGGCTGGTCTATCGCAACGGCCGGGCCGTCAGTCTGCAGCCGCATCCTGAGTTCCACGACGACTACACGCTGGCGCTCGCCGAACTGCGGCGCGGGCGCGCGCCCGGCCACATCATCGACGCGGCTGTCGCATCGGTGGCGACGCCCTCGCACAGCCGCGAGGTGGCCGGTTGGCTGGGGAACTTCTTCAGCCGGTGATCGACCGGGCCTAATGTTCGAGCAGGTGCCGGATCTCGGCCCGCAACAGTTCCATGCCGGTCTTGGCCTCGCTCGAGGTCAGGATGATCTCCGGATGTGCCGCCGGGCGCTTGGCAATGGCCTCGCGCGTCTTCCTGATGGCGGCCTCGAGCTCTGCCCCATTCGGTTTGTCGGCCTTGGTGATGACGATCTGGTAGCTCACCGCCGCCTTGTCGAGTTCATTCATGACCGACTTGTCGTTGGCGTTCGGTCCATGACGGCCATCGATCAGCACATAGACACGTCGCAGGTTGGGGCGCCCGGTAAGGTACTGGTGGATGAGTCGCGTCCACTGCTTCACCTTGGCTTCCGGCGCCTTGGCGAAGCCGTAGCCGGGCATGTCGACGATGCGCAGGTCGGCGTGCTGGCTCTCGAAGATGTTGAGTTCCTGCGTCCGCCCCGGCGTGTTCGACGTGCGCGCAAGCCCCGTCGTCCCGGTCAGCGCGTTGATGAGCGAGGACTTGCCGACGTTCGAGCGGCCGGCAAAGGCGATCTCGAGCTTGTCGGGCGGCGGCAGGTCGTCGAGCCGCACGCATCCCTTGGTGAATACGAAGGGCCGCGCAAACAGCAGCCGGCCGGCTTCGATCTGGTCTTGGCTGAACTTTGCGGGGGTCTCGGTCATGGGCGTTCCATAGGGGAGGCAGGGGGCGTTGGGAAGGGGTCCTGCAAGCAGAAGGGCCGCGCATCTTGCGATGCGCGGCCCTCGAATCGGAGAGAGCTCCGGCTCAGCTCGCCTTGCCGCCGGCCGGCTTCTCGTCGACCTTGGGCTTGCGCTTGAAGCTCGCGGCGATGTTGCCCAGCAGGTTCACGTCGGCGCCGTTGCGCTTCATGATGTACCACTGCTGCGCGATCGAGAGCGTGTTGTTCCAGGCCCAGTAGATCACGAGACCGGCCGGGAAAGAGCCGAGCATGAAGGTGAAGATCACCGGCATCCAGTTGAAGATCATCGCCTGGGTCGGATCCGGCGGCGGCGGGTTGAGCCGCATCTGGACCCACATGGTGACGCCCATGATGAGCGGCCAGATGCCCAGGTGGAGAAGGCCCCCGATGACCGGGATGGCAGTCGGATTCCACGGGATCAGTCCGAACAGCGTGAAGATGTTCGTCGGATCGGGCGCCGCAAGGTCGACGATCCAGCCGAAGAACGGCGCGTGCCGCATCTCGAGCGAGATGAAGATGACGGTGTAGAGCGCGAAGAAGACCGGAATCTGGATCAGGATCGGCCAGCAGCCTGCCAGCGGATTGATCTTTTCCTTCTTGTACAGCTCCATCATCGCCTGCTGCTGCTGCACGCGATCGTCCTTGAAGCGCTCCTGGATCGCCTTCATCTCCGGCTGCACGCGCCGCATCGCCGCCATCGAGGCGTAGGAGCGGTTGGCGAGCGGGAAGAAGATGGCCTTGACGATGACCGTCACGGCGAGGATCGCAAGGCCGAAGTTGCCGAGGATTCCATAGAGGAAGTTCAGCACCTCGAACATCGGGCGCGTGATGAAGTGCAGCCAGCCCCAGTCGATCAGCAGCTCAAGCCGGTCAAAGCCGTAGGTCTTGTCATAGCTGTCGATGACGTGGGTCTGCTTGGCGCCGGCAAAGGCGTAGGTCGTGTTCTCGGCCGAGCCGCCCGCGGGCACCAGCACCGGCGTGCTTTCGACGAAGCTCGTCTGGTACACATCCTGTCCGCCCTGCACGCTGTGCGAGAAGCGTGCGTTGAGCGGCGAACCGGGTTCGCTCAGGACCGCGGTGGCCCAGTACTTGTCGCCGATGCCGACCCAGCCGCCCGTCGTCGAGGTCCAGTCGTTCTGGCCGTCATGGGCGACGTCGCTGTACTTCTTGGAGACGAGGTTGTTCGAGCCGAGCACGCCCAGCGGGCCTTCGTGCTGAACGAAGAAGTTCGAGACGTGCGGGGTGCCCTGGCGGACGATGCGCGAATAGGCGTAGAGCCCCACGTCGCCGCCGGTGTTGTTATCCACCTCCTGCTCGATCGTGAACAGGTAGTGATCGTCGACGCTGATGGTGCGGTGGAAGACGAGGCCGGCGCCATTGTCCCAGCGCAGCTTGACGGGCGTGCCGACGGTGAGGGCGGTGGTATCGCCCTCGACCGTCCAGACGCTGTTGGCGTCGGGCAGCTTTGCGGTCGAGCCGGCAGCCGGGGCCCAGCCGCTCTCGATGTAGTAGCCGCCCGGTGCGCCCGAGGGGCTGAGCAGCGTGATGATCGGAGAGTCGGGATCGACGGTCTCGTGGTATTCCTTGAGCCGCAGGTCATCGATGCGGGCACCCGTCAGGCTGATCGAGCCGGAGAGGGCAGGGGTGTCGATAGGCAGGCGCTGCGAGGCGGCAAGTGCGGCCTCGCGGGTCGGGAATGTGCCGGACGCGGCCGTGTCGGACGCCCCGGGAGTGGCAGCGGTTCCATCGGCTGCCGGGGTGGCAAGGCTCTGGTCGGCCGGCACCGTGGTGGTGGCCGTCTGCTGCGCGGCCAGTTCGGCCTGGCGCTGGGCCTGTTCCAGCTGCGGGCCGGCTACGAAGAATTGCCATCCGAACAGCACTACCATGCTGAGCACGATCGCTAAGATCATGTTGCGGTTGTTGTCGGACTGCATCAGCTCTTCTTCTTCAGGTGAATCTTGGAAATCGAGGCGGAAAGCTCGTTGACGAGTTCCGCGAACGGGATGCTCAGTGCCGCCCGGCGGCCCACGAGCACGTAGTCATGTTGGGGCTCGAAGCGTGACTCGCAAGCCTTGGCTGCCGCACGAAGGCGACGCCGGATGCGGTTGCGCTCTGGAGAATTGCCCTGCTGCTTGGTCACGGTGAAGCCGATGCCCGGTTCGTCCAGGGCCCGGCCGTTCGCCTGCAGCGAAAATGCAGAGCGCCCGACGCGCATGCCTCGGGCGGCTCCAATAAACTCGGATCGTTGCTTGAGGCGGCGCAAAGCGACCTCCTCGGACATGGCCGTGAGCACGGCCAAGGCCTTAGGCCGACAGCTTCTTGCGGCCGACAGCGCGGCGACGGGCCAGCACGGCGCGGCCGTTCTTGGTCGCCATGCGGGCGCGGAAGCCATGCCGGCGGGTGCGGACGAGCGTGCTCGGCTGGAAGGTGCGTTTCGACATACTATCTGACCACGCCGGCGCGCGGTTCCCTAATTCTGCTGACTAGAGCTATTGGCATGCCGGCCGAGCCCCATCTCGAGGCCCACGGCAGATTTCGGCGCTGTATATGGAATTGGGCATGCGAAGTCAACGCGACCTGCATGCGGCAGAAGGGCTTTTCTGCGGGCAATTTCCACACCGGGTTTGCGGCACGGTCTATTGTCCCCCGGTGGCCGGGTGATATTGAGGCCACAGGGGGTTTGGGGCCCCGCTCAGCATCGGGGACGCGATTGGCCGATATCCTTACTCCCGACCTCTGCGTCATCGGAGCCGGATCCGGTGGCCTTGCGGTGGCCGAAATCGCCCGCGCCTATGGAGCCTCCGTCATCCTCGTCGAGAAGGGTCGGCTGGGCGGCAGTTCCCTCAACATCGGCGCCATTCCCGCCAAGGCCCTCGCCGCCGCGGGGGCGCACGCCCGCGCGATGCGCGATGGACCGGCCTTTGGCATCACCGTCGATGAGCCCAGGGTCAACTTCCGCCGTGTCCACGACCACGTCGAGCAGGTCATCACCGCGCTCACGCCGCAGAGTTCGGCGGCCCGACTGGCCGCGCTCGGCGTCGAGGTCATCGAGGGGACGGCCCGCTTCGTTTCTCCAAAGGCGATAGCGGTCGGCGATACCGAGATTGCCGCGCGGCGCTTCGTCATCGCCACGGGCTCCCGTCCTGTCGTTCCCCCTATCCCGGGGCTCGATGCCGTGCCGTACTTCACCCCCGACACGATACTCGACAACACCCGCAAGCTCACTCATCTCGTGGTGATCGGCGCCGGTGCCGTGGCCATCGAACTGGCGCAGGCCTATCGCCGGCTGGGCAGCGAGGTGACGGTGGTCGCCAACGGCGAGTTTCTCCCGGGCGTCGACCCCGAACTCGCTGCCGTCGCACTCGCCCGCCTCGCGGAGGAGGGTGTCCATCTCGAGCCGCATGCCACGGTAACCGCCATCCAGGCCCGCTCGATGGGCATCGGCGTCCTCGTGCGCACCGGCGAATCGGATCGGCTCCTTGATGCCTCGCATCTCCTCGTCGCCGGGGAGCGCATGCCCAATCTCGACGGCCTCGACCTCGACAAGGCCGGCATTCGCTTCGAGAAGGCTGGCCAGGGCCGCCTGCATCTCGGGCCGGACCTGCGCACCAGCAACGCCCGCGTCTACGCCGTCGGCGATGTTGCCGGCAGCCAGTCGGTAGCCTCGGCCACGCGCGACGCGCAGACCGTGGTGCGCCGGGCATTGCTCGGCATCCTCGCGCGGCCGGACCCTGTCGTGCCCCGGCTCGTCTCGACCGATCCGGGCATCGCCGAGGTGGGGCTCAACGAGGCCGCGGCCCGCCGGCGTCACGGCATCGGCTTTCGGGTCACGCGTTGGGCCTTCGCCGACAACGACCATGCTCGCGCCACCCGCGAGACCTACGGCCTCGTCAAGCTGATCACCGACCGCCGTGGCCGGATCGTGGGCGCCGGCGTCGTCGGCCCCGGCGCGAGCGAACTTGTGGCGCTGTTCTCGCTTGCCATGTCGAACGGTATCCCGGCGGCCCGGCTGGCCGCCATGACGGTGCCATATCCCTCCTATGCCGAGATCGCCGTGCGGCTCGGCAGCGAGCTGCGGCGGCGCGAGGTCGGACATCCCCTCGCACGTGCCTGGATGTCCGTCGTCCGACTGCTCGGCTGATCTGTGCTCTTGCTGCTGGAAAAGCCCGGGTGTTCCGGATAAGCATCGGGCAATGGCAAGACAGACCCGTGCGATGCCTGGTCCGTTCTCGGGCCTCTCGGTAAAGATCATCGCCACGCTCATCGTGGTGATCCTTGCGGTCGAAGTGGTGATCTATCTGCCGTCGGCCGCCAGCTTCCGGCAGAGCTGGCTCAACGACCGCCTGCGCGTCGGCATTGTCGCCGCCCGGGTCCTCGATGCCGTGCCGGACGCCATGAACCTGCCGCGCACGCTTACCGACCGGCTGCTGAACTCCGCCGGGGCCATCGCCATCGTCTACCGGCGCGAGGGCCAGAGCCAGCTGATCGAACTCGATGACGCGGAGACTCCGCGCGAAGCCGTGACGGTGGACCTGCGTCAGCGCGACCCTGCCTCGCTGATGCTGGGCACGCTCGACACGCTGCTCTTCGGCTCCAACCGGACGCTCCGCATCGTCGGAGAAGAGGACGGCCAGGCTGATCGCATCATCGAGGTCCTGATGCCCGAGGCGCCGCTGCGCGCCGACCTGCTGGTCTACTCGCGCAACCTGTTCTTCCTCTCGTTGATCCTCGCCATCATCACCTCGGCGGTACTCTATGTACTTGTCTCGCGCATCCTCATCGGCCCCATCAGGCGGCTGACTGCCAATCTGGTCGGCTTTTCCGCCCAGCCCGAGAATCCGGCCCTGATTCTCACCCCCACCTCCCGGCAGGACGAGATCGGCATCATGGAGCGCGAACTCGCCGCCATGGAGTCCGACATCTTCTCGATGCTGCGCCAGCGCCGGCACCTCGCCGACCTCGGCCTCGCCGTCGCCAAGATCAACCACGACCTGCGCAACACCCTGACTTCGGCGCAACTGCTGTCCGACCAGGTCGCCAACGTCGACGACCCCAAGGTGCAGCGCCTCGCCCCGCGCCTCGTGCAATCGATCGACAGGGCCATAGGATTCGCCCAGTCGGTGCTCGACTATGGTCGCCAGAGCGCGACGCCGCCGCGGCCGATGCCTGTCGACCTGCACCTGTTGCTCGACGAGGCGGCCTTCAACGCGGGACTCGTCGGCCACCCGGCCATCCGCTGGATCAACGGTGTGCCCGACGCGGTGACCATCTCGGCAGACCCGGACCAGTTCGCCCGCATCTTCGACAACCTGCTCAAGAATGCACGCGAGGCGCTCGAAGCCGCCGGCGGCCGGGTCGAATCCCCCTATGTCGAGATCACCTTCAGCGAAACCGACGAATGGCTGACTCTCACGGTCTCGGACAACGGCCCGGGCCTTCCGCCGCGGGCCCGCGAGAACCTCTTCGTCGCTTTCGAGGGCTCGGCCAAGGCGGGCGGCACGGGGCTCGGACTCGCCATTGCCCGCGAACTGACGGAGGCGCATGGCGGCAAGCTCAGTTTCGTCGACCAGCCCGTCGGCACCCGTTTCGACGTCACACTGCCCCGTTCGATCCGCATCGCCTGATGCCCGTTGCCGGCTTTACAAAAAACCTCACCGCTAGGCGCTTGCAATGCCAGATTACCCAATGTATGGGTCACGCCGTTCCGCCGGACACCCTCCGGCCGACAGGCGCCCGTAGCTCAGCTGGATAGAGCACCAGACTACGAATCTGGGGGTCAGGAGTTCGAATCTCTTCGGGCGCGCCACGTTTTTCCGACATCTCCGTCGCTCGCTCCGGGCTTGCCTGCAGC
>JAEYZJ010000106.1 GCA_023430705.1 Pseudomonadota bacterium
CTCGCGCTGCAGGCCGGTGCCAACTACCACGTGGGGCTGCGCCAGGCGCAGGCCCGGCCGGAGGTGCTGCTCATCGAGGACGGGGCGACGAGCCTCGCCCAGCTCTACGAGGCGACCGCGGCGGCCGACCTCGCCGGTGCCATCGAGAAGACGCCGGATGGCTATGTCGCCCACCTGCCGATCGCCGTCTGGAACGGCGCGACCCTTGCCATCCAGCCCGGCGAGCGCCTGCTGCTCGACCGCGAGGCCGGCGCCTTCCTTCTCGCCTCCGGTAACCTTTGGGGTACGGACGGGGTGATTTCCGGCTACGGCAGGCCCAACCCGCGCCTGCCCGAGTTCAACCCCTTCGTCGTGGTCGCGCTCTCAGGCAGCCTGTCGGCCGAGCGGATGCGCTTTGCCGACCTCGGCTATGGCCTGTTCCCGCCGCTGACAGGGGTCACGGTGCTCGAAGGCGGCTTTTACGCTAAGCCGAGGCCGGCGCTGATCCGCGACAGCAGCTTCATCGATGCCGGAACCCTCGCCCTCGTCGATACCGACGACGCACGCCTCGTCGGCAACGTCTTCGCCGGCTCCACCGGTCCGGCGCTGTTGATCAGCGGCGGCACGGACATAGCGGCAAACGGTAACGTGATGCTTACGGGCCCGAAGGCGCACGGGATCAAGGTGACCGGCGGCGCGACGCTGGTCGAGTTGCGCGAGAACATCATCATCGACGCTGGTCTCAACGGCATCTTCGCCGATGCCGGCGCGGCCGATCTGCGCATCTCGGGCAATCTCATCGCCGGCAGCGGGCGCTCGGGCGTCTCGGTTGCATCGGCCGACTGCATCTCGGTGCGCGGGAACCTCCTGCTGCAGAACGCGCAGTCGGGGATCGCGGTCAGCGACAGCGCCGGGCTGCTGGTCCGGGGCAACCGCCTTATCGACAACGGCAATGCCGGCATCAGTGTCAGCAACCAGCCGGACTACGGCGCGATCGAGATCGCGGCCAACGAGCTCGACGGCAACCGCGTCGGCATCAAGGGCTCGACCACGGCGAGGCTGACTTTCGCCAGCAACGATTTCCGCGCGCAGGCCCCGCGCCTGCTCGCCGGTGAGCTGGTCCAGTTCACCGACCGCTTCTTCAACCTGAACGCCACGGACGAGGCGCCGACCGTCATCGACGGCCTGCAGCTCAAGTCCGGCGCCAAACTCACCCCGGCCGGCGCCCTGCGCCCCACTAGCTGCACCTTCGAGGGGGATGCCTGATGGTCTTTTCGTCCGAGACGTTTCTGTTCCTGTTCCTGCCCATATTCCTGGTGGCGTACTACCTGACGCCGAACAAGTACCGGAACATCACGCTCCTCATCGAATCCTACGTCTTTTACGGATGGTGGCGCTTCGACTTCCTGGTCCTGCTGGTCGCCAACACGCTCTGGGCCTACGTCTTCTCGATCCTCGTCGCGAAGTACCAGGGGACGCCGCGGGCCAGGCTGTTCGTCGCCATCGGCGTCACCGGGCACCTGCTCGTCCTGGGGGTGTTCAAGTACCTCAACTTCTTCGTCGACAGCTTCGCCGCGCTCTGGGGCACGACGCCCGACGCGCTCGGCATCCACTGGCAGCTGCTGCTGCCGATCGGCATCTCGTTCTACGTCTTCCACTCGATCAGCTACCTGGTCGACGTCTACCGGGGTGATGCCAAGGTCTCGACCAACATCATCGACTTCGCCGCATTCCTCGCGCTGTTCCCCCAGCTCGTGGCCGGACCCATCCTGCGCTACAAGGATCTGGCGCCGCAGTTCGCCCATCGCGAGCACACCTGGGAGCTGTTCAACGCCGGCTGGCAGCGCTTCCTGATCGGGCTGTCGATGAAGGTGCTGATCGCCGATCCGCTGGCGCCGCTCGCCGACGCCATGTTCTCGGTGCCCAATCCGACCGTCGCCGAGTCCTGGCTCGGGGCGCTGGCCTACTCGTTCCAGCTCTACTTCGATTTTGCCGGCTACTCGGCCATGGCGATCGGGCTCGCCCTGATGATCGGCTTCCGCTTCGCCGAGAACTTCAACATGCCCTACGTCAGCCGCACGATCACCGAGTTCTGGCGGCGCTGGCATATCTCGCTGAGCACGTGGCTGCGGACCTATCTCTACATCCCGCTGGGCGGCAACCGTAAGGGCGTGGTCCGCACCTACGTCAACCTGTTCCTCGTCATGCTGCTGGGCGGACTCTGGCACGGGGCCAACTTCACCTTCATCCTGTGGGGCGTGTGGCACGGCGGCATTCTCGTGATCGAGCGCCTCACCGGCTATGACGAGAAGGCGCGCAGCCTGTGGTGGAGCCTGCCGCTCTGCTTCGCCGCGGTCGTCCTCGGCTGGGTGATCTTCCGTTCCGACGACGTCGGCCAGGCCTTCCAGATGTATGCCGGCATGTTCGGGTTCAACGGCTTCGGCATCCGGCCCGAGACGGCGTGGATGGTCAGCCGCGAGGCCATGACCATGCTCGCGGTGGCCATCGCCATCACCATCGCCGAGCCCCGCCTCCGCCATGTCTGGGAGCCGCAGATCACCGTCAACGCCGACGGCACCGCTGCCGTCGCCGCCACCAGCGTGGTCAAGGCCGCCGCCCTCGGCGCCCTCGCGGTGTTCTGCCTGATGCGGCTCGCCGAACAGACCTACTCGCCTTTCCTCTACTTCCAGTTCTGAGGCCGAAATGACCGACACCATCCTGAGCCGGAAGTCGCTCACCGCCATCGCCCCGGGTTTCGTGCTGCCCGCCATGTTCCTGGGCTATGCCGTCGTCGCCAACTACGAGTTCCTCACCGGGCTCGGCCGCGACATCGCCGAAATGCCGAAGTCCGCGTCCGCCTATCTCAGCGGCGAGGCGGCGACGCAGATCGACAGCTACTACAAGAAGATCATGCCGCACCGGCTGCCCTCCATCGATGCGATGGGCGCAGCGCGCTACCTCGCCTTCCGCGAGGGGCGTCCGGGCGTGGTGGTCGGCGAGGACGGCTGGCTGTTCTCGCGGGAGGAGTTCGAGGCAACGCTGCAGCGCACGCCCGACCTCGCCGAGGCTGCGGCCGGCATCTCGGCGATCCGCGACCAGCTCGCGGCCCAGGGGATCGAGCTCGTCGTCGTCCCCCTCCCCGCCAAGGCCGACATCTACCGCGAGCACGTGGGCTACGCCGCTATCCCCGACGATCTCGAGCGCCTCTACGGCGACTTCCTCGCCCTCCTCGACCGCGAGGGCGTCCGTGCGGTCGACACGCGCCCGGCGCTGCTCGACGCCCGGGCCGGGGGACCGCTCTTCCTCACCACCGACACGCACTGGACGCCGCGCGGCGCCGGGGTTGTCGCCGATGCCGTAGGCGCGGCCCTCGGCCGGGGAGACGCCGTCTACACCATCGCCGATACCGCGCCGGTGACGCGCGAGGGCGACCTGTCGAAGTTCATCGTAACCGGCGGGCTGGCACCACTCGTCGGCCTGGGTCCGGAGACCATCGTCCCCCGCGCCGCATCCGCCCCGACTGACGCGGCGCCGACCGATATCTTCGGACCCTCCTCCATCCCCTATGCGCTGGTCGGCACCAGCTACAGCGCCAACGAGCAATGGAGCTTCGGCGAAAGCCTCAAGGTCGCGCTCGGCGCCGACGTGCTGAACCTCGCCGAGGAGGGCAAGGGCCCGATCGCGCCGATGCGGAGCGTGCTTGCCGGCGACACCCTGAGGGACTCGCCGCCAAGCACGGTGATCTGGGAGTTCCCGATCCGCTATCTCGGCCAGCCCCGGCTCTGGGATGCCGAAGCACCGACGGAGGCCACGCCATGATCCGGCTCGCCGCAGCAACCCTCATCGTCTCCGTCGCCCTGACCCTGCCGGCCGCCGCCGCGGGCTGCATGGTGCGGCTCGCCCCCTCGCTCAGCAGCGATTCCGACCGCGTCGGGCCGATGGTGCCGTGCAACGCCCGGCAGGCGGCTGAGTACGCCAGGGCTCATCCGCCGCGGCAGGCGGTCACCCGCCAGCCCAAGCAGGCCAAGCCCGTCGATCCCCTCAAGGTGATCCGCACGAAAATGGTTGCGGGCAAGAGCGTCACCTACAAGCAGCTGCGCACGCTCGCCGATTCCGGCGACGACCTCGCCGCCTACAATCTCGGCAAGCGCATCGAGGAGGGCGGCACGGCCTCCGAGTTCGACACCGCGCTCGCCTACTACGCCCAGGCCTTCGAGGGCGGCCGGGAGTTCGCCATCCGGCCCATCGTGCGCCTGCTCGAGGCCGGCGCGGCGGCCGACTCGCCAAAACTCCTGCAGCGCACCGAGAAGATCCTCGCCCGCCACGCGCTCGAGGATACTGCCACCCGCGACAAGCTCATCCGCATGTACCGGACCGGCAAGCCGTTCGGCCTCGCGCCGGAAAAGGCCGACGACCTGCTCGCCGCGGCAGCCGAAGGCGGCGACGGCAAGGCCGCGCTCGACCGCGCCTTCGCGCTGCTCGCCGGCACGCCCGACGCGGCCCGGATCGAGGAGGCCAAGACCTATCTCGCCATCGCCCGGGCCTCCGACGAGATCAACGTGCGCACCATGGCCGAGAACCTGCTGCGTACGCTCGACCCACAGCTGACTGCCGCCGCGGAGACCACGCCATGAACAAGCTCCTGATCCTCGCCGCGACGCTCGCCAGCCTCGCCGCCGGCCCGGCACTCGCCGCCGGTTCCGCCTTCGGCTGCAAGCATCTCGAGGACAATCCGAACCTGCCCTCCGTCGAGGGTCGGGACGGCTTCTTCTTCCGCATCTTCGCGGACCTCCGCATGCAGCACCCGTTCACCGACGATACGGTCGAGCAGATGGGCCGGCTCGCCGAAGCGCTCGCGGCGCACGGGACCACCCTGCTCTACGTGCCGATCCCGACCAAGAGCATGACGCTGCCCACCTTCCTGCCCGAGGAGGCCAAGCTTTTCGGCTTCGACGAGAAGGTCGCCGTTGCCGTCTACGACGACCAGGTGAAGCGGCTGCGCGAGAAAGGGGTGACGGCGGTCGATCTGCTTTCGGCCCTGCGCACCACGGATGGGTCCAACCCGCCCTTCTTCCGCTCCGACTTCCACTGGACCTCGAACGGCGCTCGTGCCGCGGCGAAGGCCATCGGCGACATCATCAAGGCCATGCCGGCCTATGCCGATGTGACGCCGGTGCACTACGAGACGCGGGCGACCGGCGCCGAGCTGGCGGTGTCAGGCATGCGCCGCACCTTGCAGGCCTACTGCGTGCTGAACCTTCCCCCGGTGGTGAGCACGGCCTACGAGACCATCGAGGTCGCCAGCGCCGACGCCAGCCTCGACATCTTCGGCGACAGCGGCGGTGACGAGACGAGCGGGCCGCGCGACGAGATCGCTCTCGCGGGCACCAGCTTCTCCGATGCGCCGGTCCCGAACTTTGCCGGCTTCCTCGCCCAGTACGCCAGCATGCCGGTCGCCAACATGGCGATCACCGGCGGCAACCAGTTCGGCGCCATCACCTCGTACCTGACCTCGCGCGAGTTCCAGAGGAACCGGCCGAAGTTCCTCGTCTGGGAGAACCCGATCTACAACAACCTCGCCCAGTTCGGGACGGGCTCGATCACCGAGCTGATCGCGGCGGCCCGGAACGATTGCGCCCCGGTAGGCGACAGCCGCACGGTCGATCCGGCCGCCGGCACCTATGTCGCCAGTCTCGAGTCCACCAGCATCGCGCCGACCCAGGTGCTGCTCGCCGACGCCGGCGACAACGGCAGCCGCGACGTCGTCGTCAACTTCGAGTCCACCGACGGGCGCACCTTCACCCGCGAAATCCATCGCGGCGACCGCTTCCGCGGCACCGGCCGCTTCTACATCCCCCTCGAGTCCCTCGACAGCCTCGAGATCAAGAAGGTCTCGATCACGTTCGACCGCCTCTCCGAAGAGACGGCCGCGATTTCCCTCTGCAACACCTGACCAAGGAGAGCACAATGCTCCGCACCCCCACCAGGCTCATCGCACTCGGCACGCTCCTGCTGCTCGGCGCAGCGCCGCAGGCCCTTGCGCAGGACGACGGGCTCTATGACGCGCCGGTCGATCCGAACTCCGCCTTCGTGCGCGTGCTGGTGCCCGGCGCCGCCGTCGCGGTCGTCGCTGGCACGACCGTGGACGACATGACCGACGGGCTCTCTGCCTATGTGAACGTCGAGCCCGGCGACATCGAGGTGTCGGCCGGTGACGCGCACGGCTCGATCACTGCCGCGCCGGGGGCCTACTACACCTATGCGTGGAGCGTCGAAGGCGAGCCGCTCGTCCTTGCCGACACCCCGGCTTCCGATCCGAGCAAGGCGACCGTCTACTTCTACAACCTCTCCGACCTCGACAGCGTCGATCTCTTCGTGCCCGCCGCCAAGACCAAGGCCATCGAAGGCATCGCCGGGGACACCACCAGGTCGGTGGCCCTCAAGGCGCCGCTGACGCTCGACTTCGAGGTCCAGTCCGAAGGCCAGCCGGTCGCCACCGTCGCCTCGCTGAACCTCAAGCGCCGCGGCGGGGTGTCGATCGTGCTGACCGGCGCCAACGGCACCTACACCGCCACCGCCGTCGAGAACGCGTTCTACCGCGCCCAGTAAGCGCCAAAAACGGAGGCACACATGCCCGCTCCCGTCCCTCGCCTCATCGCCGCGGCGCTCCTGCTCGGCGTCAGCTTCGCGACACCGGCCGCGGCCGCGCCCGTCGACGTCACCTTCCTGCCGCCGGACATTCCGGCCCAGGAGGTCTGCGTCGCCAAGAAGGCCGACCCGGACGTCGTCGCCCGCTGGCAGGCCTGGGACGGAGCGTCCGTGCCCGATGGCGACCCGGATCTTGTGCTCCGTGACGCCCGTCGGCTGCGCGACCTCGATCCGTCGGGCAACTTCGCCCTCGTCGACAAGATGCTGGCCGTTGCCGCCGAGATGCCCGCGCCCAGGAAGCCGGACACCTCGATCGACCGCATCAATCTCTACCTCAAGGCCGGCAAGGTGCCGCAACTGCGCGAAACCGGCATCATCGACCGGCTCGAGGCCAACGAGGCGGGGTTGGCGCCAAAGTCGCTCAACGTGCTCGCCAATCTCTACCTCGACGGGCTGGTGGTGAAGAAGGACCGGGAAAAGGGTCTTGGCTACCTGACCCGCGCCGCCATGGGCGGCAATGCCGACGCGCTCCTGCGCCTCGCGTCCATGAACATCGCCGGCGAGCAGGTGCCGGGCTGGCAGCTCGATCCCAAGCTCGCGGTGACCATGGCCTTCGGCGCGCTCGTCGGCAAACTCGATTCCGATATCTGCGACCGCATCGGCCGCATCGCGCGCGAGTACTCCAAGGGCATCGTCGTCCGGCAGGATCACGACATCGCGGAGCGCTGGCTGCGGCTCGCCGCCGACCTCGGCGACCCCGGGGCGGCCTGGAAGGTCGCACAGCTCCACCTCGAGAGCGAGCTGATCGTCAAGAACAACGACCGGCTGCTCAAGTACCTCCACCTCGCGGCAAGCCGCGACGTGGCGCCCGCGCAGGTCGAACTCGGTAAATTCTACGAAGCCGGCGCCCTCGTCGAGGAGGACAGGGACAAGGCGGAGGACCTCTATGCCAAGGCGGCCGAGAGCGGCAGCCGCAACGCGCTGTTCCGCCTCGCCACAATGCTGGAGGCCGAGCAGTCCCTGCCCGAGAAGAAGGCCGAGTACGCCGAAACGCTGCGCACGCTCGTCGGCCTGCCCCAGCCTCCGGCCTGGGCCTTCTCCAAGCTCGCCAAGCTCGTCCTCCGCGAGAAGGGCCGCTGGGCCGGAGAGGCCGAAGCCAAGGTGCTCCTCGAACGCGGCGTCGAACTCGAGGACGCCGATTCCGCCCAGGAGCTGGCCTTCATCCTGCTCCGCCACCGCGACGAGCCGGGGGTGTTCGAGCGGGCGACGGAACTGCTCGGCTTCGCCGTTACCAGCGCGGGCAAGATCGATCCCATGACCGACCTGCGGCAGGCCTATCTCTGCCGCGCGCCCAAGGGCTCGGACATGCGGCTGGCCGGCTTCTGGAAGCGCACCGAGGATGCGGCCGGGAACTCCACGGCCTTCCTCGATTCCGACGACATCGGCGCCATTGATGCGGAAAGCGATCCGCTGACGCTGGCCCGGCTCCAGACCCACGCCCTCTACGGCCGCCCGAATTCCGTCGCCTACTACGTCGAGTATCTGGCACGGAACGGAGCGAGCCCCCAGATGCTGGATTTCTGGCAGTCGCGCATCGAGCCGGTAGCGGCGACCGTCGATGCGGTTGCCCGCCACAAGCTCGAGATGCAGCCCACTCCCGAGATCATCGAGGAGACCATAGCCGCGCTCAAGAAGGCGCGCGCCGCCGGCCTGCCGCGTGCGGCGGTCGATCTCGCCGCCGTGCTGCTCGATTACTTTCCCTATGACGCCGCCCGCCGCGACGAAGCCATCGGCTACCTCACCGAGGCGGCCAGACAGGGCTCCGGCCAGGCGATCCTGCGGCTGCAGCCGATCATGCAGGCCGAGGGTATCAGCGACCGCGAACTCCTTGCCGCATATCATCATGCGATCGAGGATCGCGGCGACGCCGACGCGCTGATCTTTGCGGCGGCGAACACGTCCGACGCCACCCAGCGGCGCGACTATCTCTATCGCGCCGCGAGCGTCATCGACTGCACGTTCGAAAACACCATCAAGCTCGCTGGTGCCTTCGTCGCGACGGCCGACAGTGCCGAGACCGAGCGCTGGCTGCAGGTCAGCGTCATGCTGGCCGGCAACGACGGCTGGCGCCACACCACCATTGCCGACCGCTACATGGCAATGGGCGGAGAGGGGCACATACGCACCGGCATCGAGCTGTTCGAGACGGCGGTCGCACTCGGCGACGACACGGCCGTCGGTCGGCTGGTGAAGATCTATGCCGATCCGGACAGCACCGACTATGCGCCGACCAAGGCCGTCGCGATGTTCAAGCGCATGATCGACGACGCCCCGGTCGCCGACCTCGCCAAGATCCGCGAGCGCGTACTCAAGTCCCCGCCCGCCATCCAGACCGCCGTCATGGGCGAGGTCGACTGGTCGGCCCGCTACGCCGCAGCTGCCGCGATCGGCGATCCGGTGGCGATGCGGGAGCTGGCGCTCTACCTGCGCTCGACCGGCACCACTGCGGCCGACGCGCGCGATGCCAGCAACTGGTTCAGGCGGGCCGCCGATGGCGGCGACGCGATCGCCATGGTCGAGCTGGCCAAGGCCTATGCCATGGGCATCGGCATCACGCCGTCGATCCAGCAGGCCACCTTGCTGCTCAAGGATGCCGCCGGGCGCGGCAACACCGAGGCGCAGCGGCTGCTGACCTCAATGGAAGGCGAGAACTGACATGCGTGCAACCATTGGCATCGCCCTGGCGATGACCTGTCTCCTCGGCGCCCCGGCCTCCAGCGCCGAGGAGAAACCGTTCACCTGCCCCACCGTCCCCGCGCCGGTCACCGCGCTGCATTTCGGCAGCCGCTACACCGACGAGAGCAAGACCCGCTCCGACCTCGACGAGGCCTCCAATGCCGAGGTCAACCGCGCGCTCGAGCCGGTGGAGAAGTTCATCGGCAGCCTGATGCGCATGGCCAACGATGCGCTCGTCGAGAAGAACCGGGCCCGGGCCGATTGCGTGCTCGACTGGCTCGACCAGTGGGCCGCGGCCGGTGCGCTGACCGATCTCGAGACGGTCAATGCGAGGCTCGCCATCCCCGCCCGCCATGCCGGTCTTGCCATCGCCCTGTTGCAGGCCGAAACGGTCGGCCCGCTCGATCCTGACAAGCGCGCCCGCGTCGTCGCATGGCTCACGAAGGCCGCCGGGGAGACGCGGACCTTCTTCGAGGAGGACGCGCCCGGCAATTCCGGCAAGGCGAACCTGCGCGCCTGGGCCGGCCTCTCTGCCGCCGCCATCGGCCGGCTCGACGACAATCGCGACCTGCTCGACTGGGCCCGCGTGAGTTTCGAGCTCGTCACCTGCCAGGCCTCCGCCGACGGCAGCCTGCCGCTGGAGATGAAGCGGGCCGACCGCGCCCTCAACTACCAGCTGCACGCCACCGCCCCCCTGATCGTCACCGCCGAGCTGCTCGAGGTCACCGGCTACGACGGCTATGCGGCCTGCGGCGGCAAGCTGCGCACCGTCGCCGCGTTCAGCCTCGCGGCCATCCAGGATCCGCAGATCGTCCAGAAGATCACCGGCAAGAAGCAGACGTTCCAGAACGGCAAGCAGAAGGTGGAGCCGTTCATGCTGGCCTGGGTGGAGCCCCTGCTCCGCCACGAAACCGACGCCGCCGCCGAATCCTTCGTCGCGCCATTCCGTCCGCTCTCGCATGCCAAGCTCGGCGGAAATCTCAGCCGTATCGGCGACTGGGTCGCGCGGCTTCCGGCAGCATCCGGTTAACCCTCGCGGCGGAATTGAGGCACCCTCGGTACGGAATGGGACGACGGTGCTTTTCATATCCGGCTGATACCGCTATTGCTCGGGGCGCGGTAGAAACTGCGCTCAAAGCTCTGTTGCCCGGCACACGGCGCGCCATCCGAATGAAGGCGGCGGAAATGGCCGGGAGGCACCCCTAAGAGACCCTGCAGTGACGCCGCGTCCGAACCGCCGGCGATGGTCCGGCTCGAGCGCTCTGTTGCCGAAGGTATGGCCGTGGTCCCTGCAGCTGTGGTGAATGCGCCCGAAGACGACCTGGGCACGCGTTTCGCATCGGTCCTCGACAAGCTGGGCACGCGCGAGGTCGGGGCCCGCGCCCTCCTCGACACCCTGCGTCTCGAGACTCTCGACTGGGGCTTCGACCACGGCGTCGAGATTCAGGCGATTGAGTGCGACGACACCCCGGCAGTGGCCGCCGCGAGCCTCGACAAGGCGTAACACACCGCTTACGCTTCGGTACCCTTTCGCGCGCCTGTCACCGCGTCGCCACAATGGCAACCGGATGTCCCGGACTGTGTCCGCAATTTGGCATGCGCGTCGATTTTCCGGTGCCGCACGCTTCTCCACCAAGTAGCATCATGCCCTGAATGCGTTCAGGAACGCGCAGTTCCTGTTCCGCCTCAAGCAATTATCCCTTTTTTGTACGCTAGCGCTCAGTCCCACTACTGTTGCATCAAGTACAACATCCGCCTCCATTTGCTCATCGATCGAGGACAGGCGCCTTCTTATCACCTAATCTTGGCCATGCATGGGGCGCCGGGCTGCTCAATGCTGGCGAGGGTGCATGATGCGGAAGAGACTTCTACTCCTTGGGCCGGTCTGCCTCCTTTCTACGGGGGCGTTGGCTGCCGACTATCTGCCGGTCGAGCCCGCGCCCCTCTACACTGTCCCGCTCTACGACTGGACCGGCTTCTATGCAGGCTTCAATGTCGGTTTTGCCGCCGGCGACTTCGATCATCCGCTGCAGTTGAACGGCCCTCCGGAGGTCGTGCCCGCGCTGGTCGGTCCGACCGCCGGGCAGGTCGTCCTGGCGACCGGGTCGGCCATGGTCACGGCCGCCGGGCTCCTCGGCGGCGTCCAGGCCGGCTACAACTGGCAGTTCAGCAGCGACATCCTCGTCGGCCTCGAGGCCGACATCCAGGCCAGCGCCATCGAAGGCGACCTGAGCATCGATTTCAGCGACGAGTCCGGTGAACTCGGCACTCGCGAGTTCGACGCCGAGATCGGCACCACGCTGGACTGGTTCGCAACGCTCAGGCCGAGGCTCGGCTGGGTCAGGGACCGGCTCCTCGTCTACGTCACGGGTGGCGCGGTCTGGGGCCACACGACGTCTACCCTCAGCGCCAGCCTCGATGGGGACGAGGTCCTCGACACGTCCCCGAGCACCGACCGCCTCGGCTGGACGATCGGAGCGGGCGTCGAGGCCGCGTTCAACCAGAGCATCACGATGAAGGTGGAGTATCTCTACACCGACCTCGGCAGCGAAGAGATCGCCGATATCGACTTCGGTGACGGCGACGTGCCCTACACATTCTCGGCCGACAGCGACGTGACCTTCCATCAGGTCCGGGCCGGACTCAACTTCCACTTCTGACACGCCGACACGACCAGCCCACTTGCCCCTGGCCCCGACCGGGGGCTTTTTTTTGCCCGTGCGCGGAAAAATCCCCGCCAGGCTCCTTAACCCTGGCGGCAGACAGTCAAAGTCAGCCCACCGAGGGTACTTGCGGCCGCATGCGGGTTAATGATTTGTTAACTCACCTTGGTTTGCGGCGGATCAACAGAACTGGGCGGCATCGCTTGCCCGCAATACTGGAGTTGATCATGCGTATTCGTTCCTCGTTGCGCCTGCTTGGCGTTGCCGCGATTGCGGCGGTCGGCCTGATCTCGACATCTACTTCCGCCGGCGCCTGGGCGGGCCTGTCCGACAAGCAGAAGGCCCATGTCGACACTCTCATCCACTGCAGCACGCTGATGTGGACCAACCTCGCTCAGTTCGAAACCGAGCAGCCGCCCTGCGGTGGCACGCCCCCCGTCACCGTCACCCTGCTCGACGGCGCCAGCGGTCCCCCGCCCTATCGCAAGCCCACCTGCGAGTATCCTTCGGAATCGGCCAGGTCTCTCGACTGCCCCCGATAACTAGCTTCCTGCCGTCACATAGCATCCGCCGCCATCAGCCTTGATGGCGGCGCAGATGGCGTCGGCACGCTCGAGCGAGGGCGTCGCGACGCGCACCTCATAGATATCGCCCGCCGGCTGCACCTCCGCCCGCTCCTCGCCGAACAGGGCGCTCCAGCGTCCTTCCACATAGGCGCGCGAGCGCTCCGCCTCCGTCGCCGACGAAAGGCGCGAAAGCTGCACATAGGCGCCGCCCGCCTCCACCGGGGTCGCCGCGACGAGCACAATGTCCAGCGCCTCGCCCCGCGCGATGCCCAGTTCGCCGAGCTCGGCCTCGGTGAACACATACATGTCGTCCGGCGGGGTGCGCAGCATGCGCGATATCACTTGCTGGGGGACGCCGAATTCCTGCATCGCGTCCAGCACGTCACCCAGCGTGGACTGGGCCAGCACCAGGTCCGCCACCTCGGCCGAAATCTGGTGCACGCCCAGCTCCCCCACCGCCTGCCGCCCCGCGCCGGCAAGGAACACGAAGGCACAGGCGGAATAGCAGCCCATGCCGGGCGGCACGTAGGTGGTCATGCCGCGCTGCCTTACCTGCGAGGCGATCCTCAGGGACGCGTGAACCGAGCCGCCGGGACTGTTGAGCGCGAGGATGGTGGCGCCGGGCCGGGCCGCGATGGCCCTGTCGAAATCTGCAGGCGTCGTCTCGATGATGTCCGCATCGAACAGGATCACCTGGGGATGCTCCTCGGGCAGGCTGAAGGCACTGCGCGCCGTCGAGTCCGCCCTCACGTCGGTCCTCGTGAGCCGCGGCGGGGGTTCGGGCAGGCTGCCGAGAGGCGTGAAATGCGAAGCGACATAGACCGACGCGATCCGCCCCTGCGTCGCGTAGCCCTCGCCCCAGGCCAACGAGTAGCCGAACGCCTCGCCACCCCAGCTGAGGAACATCGAGTAGAACGAGTAGTCGCCGATCCGGCCGGAGACCACGAAGCGGCCCGCGCCGAAGCTCTGATAGGTTACGATGCGTTCGGGATCGGGGCTGGTCATGACCTCGAACAGTTGCTCGAACGGCTGGTCGGCGAGCGAGGCGTGCATGGTCTGCAGCGAGATTTCGCCGTCCTCGCTGACATAGGACGTGCCGGCCTCGGCGGTCGCACGAATGCTCAGCAGCCGCCCGGGGATGGTGAGCGTCACCCTCGCCTCGCGGTCCAGCACCTCCTCCATGCCCATGCCGGCCCGGACGGCACCCGCGAGCGTGCGCAACCTGCGGCGCTCGAAATCGGTGAGGACGCCGGTACCTGCCCGCCCCTCGCTCCTCTGGAATGCCGCGATGGCGTCGAACGTGCCACGTCCGAACTCACCGTCGACGAGGTGCTGGTAATGGCCGGCAAGGATGAGCTCGCTCTGGGTCGCTGCCCGCTCCGCGGCGCTCAGCCGCTCGAACCAGGTGCGCGAGTCGTCGTACGAGGCATGTGCCACGCCCGCCGAGCCCCACAGCAACAGGAGCCAGACAGCGAACCGAAACGCACTGCGCATGAGACAACTCGCGAAACACCCTGAGGCATTGTCGCATCGAAACGCCAACCACGCCAGCGCGACGGGCGGGCATTGCGGGCCCCGGAGAGCGGTGTCCCCGGGCAACCCTAGATCATGTAGCCGCCGCCCCATTCGAAGATGCGGGCATAAAGGTCCTCGGCCATCTTAACCGGGTCCTGCAGCGCGCCGTGGAGCACCACGTCGGGCTTCTCGGGCGCCTCGTAGGGGCTCGAAATCCCTGTGAAGTTCTGGATCTCGCCGCGCCGCGCTTTCGCATACAGGCCCTTGGGGTCGCGCGCCTCGCAGACCTCGAGCGGAGTGTTCACATAGACTTCCGTGAACGCGATATCCCCCGCGATCTCGCGCGCGAGACGCCGCTCGTTGCGGAACGGGGAGATGAAGCTCACCAGCACGATGAGCCCGGCATCGGCCATCAGGCGGGCCACTTCGGCGACGCGGCGGATGTTCTCGACCCGCGCGTCGTCGGTGAAGCCGAGGTCCTTGTTAAGGCCGTGGCGCACGTTGTCGCCGTCCAGGATGTAGGCGTGCCGCCCCTCCGAGGTCAGGCGCTTCTCGACGAGGTTCGCCACCGTCGACTTGCCCGAGCCCGACAGCCCGGTGAACCAGACGATCTGCGGCGTCTGGCCCTTCAGCTCCGCGCGCACCTTCCGGTTCACGTCGAAGCTCTGGTAGCTGAGGTTCTGTGCCCGGCGCAGGCCGAACTCGATCACGCCGGCGCCCAGCGTGGCGTTGGAGATCCGGTCGATCAGGATGAAGCTGCCGGTGAGCGCGTTGTCGCCGTAGCTGTCGAAGGCGATCGGCTTGTCGGTCGCGATGGTCACCGTGCCGACCTCGTTCAGCTCCAGCGTCTTGGCCGCGCTCTGCTCGAGCGTGTTGACGTTGGTCCGGAACTTGAGGTCCGTGATCGAGGCCGGCACCAGCTGGGAGCCGAGCTTGAGCAGGTAGGAACGGCCGGGCATCGCCTGCTCGTCGTTCATCCACACCAGCCGGGCCTGGAACTGGTTCGAGAAGTCCGGGGTCTCGCCCGGATGCACCAGCACGTCGCCCCGCGAGATGTCGACCTCGCGGTCGAGCACCAGTGTCACCGCCTCGCCGGCGACTGCCCGCTGCAGGTCGCCATCCATGGTCACGATGCGGGCGATGCGGGCGGGCTTGCGCGACGCGGCAACGAGGATTTCGTCGCCGACCTTCACTACGCCCGAGGCGACCGTCCCGGAGAAGCCCCGGAAGTCGAGGTTCGGACGGTTCACCCACTGCACCGGAAAGCGGAACTGCTGTTCGGCGCGGTCCGAGGCGACCTCGATGCCCTCGAGATACGGTACGAGCTGCGGGCCCCGATACCACGGCATCTGCGCGCTCGGCGTCAGGATGTTGTCGCCCTTGAGCGCCGACACCGGGATGGCGACGAGCGAGGCGAAGCCGAGACCCTCGGCGAAGGCCCGATACTCGGCCTCGATGGTTCTGAACACCTCGGCATCGTAGCCGACGAGGTCGATCTTGTTCACCGCCAGGACGACGTGCTTCACCCCGATCAGGCTGAGGATGAAGCTGTGACGCCGGGTCTGGGTCAGCACGCCCTTGCGCGCATCGATCAGCACGATCCCAAGGTCGGCGTTCGAAGCGCCCGTCGCCATGTTGCGGGTGTACTGCTCGTGGCCCGGCGTATCGGCGACGATGAACTTGCGCTTGTCGGTCGAAAAGAAGCGGTAGGCGACGTCGATGGTGATGCCCTGCTCGCGCTCCGCCGTCAGGCCATCGACCAGCAGCGAGAAGTCGATGCCTTCGTCGCCCGTCGTACGGTTGCGGCTCTCCTTGCGAAGCGAGGCCAGCTGGTCGTCGAGGATCAGCTGGCTGTCGTAGAGCAACCGGCCGATGAGCGTCGACTTGCCGTCGTCGACGGAACCGCAGGTGAGGAAGCGCAGCAGGCCCTTGTCGGTCTGCTCGGCCAGCCACAGATCGAGGGCAGTCTCGGCGGTCGGGGCGGTCACGGGAACGCTCGACATCAGAAGTACCCCTCCTGCTTCTTCTTCTCCATCGAGCCCGCCTGGTCGCTGTCGATAAGGCGACCCTCGCGCTCGGAGGTGCGGGACGCCTGCATCTCCATGATGATGGACGGCAGGTCGGCCGCGTCAGACTGGATGCCGCCGGTCAGCGGGTAACAACCCAGTGTACGGAAACGTACCATTTCCTCGCGCGCTGTCTCGCCAGGATTGAAGCGGAACCGGTCGTCGTCGACCATGATCAGCGTGCCTGAGCGCTCGACCACCGGACGGGGCCGCGAGAAGTAGAGCGGCGGGATCTCGATCCCTTCCGAGTAGATGTAGGTCCAGATGTCCAGCTCGGTCCAGTTGCTGAGCGGGAACACTCGCATGCTCTCGCCCGGCGCGAGGCGGGTGTTGAAGATGCGCCAGAGTTCGGGTCTCTGGTTCTTGGGGTCCCAGGCGTGCTGCGCGTTGCGGTGCGAGAAGATGCGCTCCTTGGCGCGGGACTTCTCCTCATCGCGACGCGCGCCGCCAATGGCGGCGTCATAGCCCCCCGCGTTCAGGGCCTGGCGCAGCGCCTGTGTCTTCATGATGTCGGTGTAGCGCGCCGAGCCGTGGTCGAACGGGTTGATGTTGGCGGCCTTGCCCTCGGGATTGGTATGCACCAGGAGCTCGAAGCCGTGCTCGGCCGCCATCCGGTCGCGAAAGGCGATCATCTCGCGGAACTTCCACGTCGTGTCGATGTGGAGCAGCGGGAACGGGATGCGGCTGGGGAAGAAGGCCTTCCGGGCCAGGTGCAGCAGAACCGAGGAGTCCTTGCCAATCGAGTACATCATCACCGGCCGCTCGAACGAAGCCGCGACCTCGCGAAAGATCTCGATGCTCTCGGACTCGAGGGACTTGAGGTGAGTGAGGCCCTTCGGGCCGGAGTGGCTCATTTGCGCTGGAAGACCCGGTTGCAACGGGCTGTGAAATACGCGTTCGGCAACATTGCGGCAAGCGCGAACAGACTACTAAAAAAGTCAACTATTCTAGCCCTTTGCGCATAGCGTCCCTTGTAAAGGCCGGGCTTTTCCCCCCGGGCTGTCCGCAAGAACGGCTGCGCAACTGACCCAAGGCAAAGGAAAATCTATTTCATTTGCCTTTCGGCAGGCTGCAACGGCGACCCGCGCCGCGGCGGCGTTGCTTCAAATGACGCAGCCGCGCCAAATCCTGCCAGCTCCTGGCGGTCTGCCGAAAAGCCATGCCAAATCATCGCTCTGGCGCTTGGCAGCGGGGACAGCGCCGCCTAGTTTCGGGAGCGAAATCACCGGACCGGCATCTTCATGACCAACCACCGCGACGTCATCTCCGCCATCGGCAACACGCCGCTGATCCGGCTCAACCGGGTATCGGACGCCACCGGCTGCGAGATCTGGGGCAAGGCGGAGTTTCTGAACCCGGGACAGTCGGTGAAGGACCGGGCCGCCCTCTACATTGTCCGCGACGCGGAGCGGCGGGGGCTGCTGCGTCCGGGCGGCACCATCGTCGAGGGCACGGCGGGCAATACCGGCATCGGGCTCTCGATGGTGGCCAATGCGCTCGGCTACAAGTCGGTGATCGTCATCCCCGAGACGCAGAGCCAGGAGAAGAAGGACGCGCTGACGCTGCTCGGCGCCGAACTGATCCAGGTGCCGGCCAAGCCCTACAAGAACCCCAACAACTACGTGAAGCTTTCCGGCCGCCTCGCCGACAAGCTTGCAAAGGAGCTGCCCGGCGGCGCCGTCTGGGCCAACCAGTTCGACAACATCGCCAACCGGCAGGCCCATATCGAGACCACCGGCCCCGAGATCTGGGAGCAGACCGGCGGCAAGATCGACGGCTTCGTCTGCGCCGTCGGCTCGGGCGGCACGCTGGGGGGCATCTCGATGGCGCTGAAGGCCAGGAACCCCGACATCCAGATCGGCATCGCCGATCCCGAGGGCGCGGCCCTCCACAGCTACTACACGACCGGCGAGCTCAAGAGCTCCGGCTGCTCCATCACCGAGGGCATCGGACAGGGCCGCATCACGGCCAATCTCGAGGGCGTGGTGGTCGACCGAGCCTATCAGATCCCCGACAGCGAGGCCCTGCCCTACGTCTTCGACCTGCTCGAGCACGAGGGCCTCTGCCTCGGCGGCTCGTCCGGCGTCAACGTCGCCGGCGCGGTGCGGCTGGCGCGCGACCTCGGTCCGGGCAGGACCATCGTCACCGTGCTTTGCGACTACGGCAACCGCTACCAGAGCAAGCTCTTCAATCCCGAGTTCCTCCGCTCGAAGAACCTGCCCGTTCCGCACTGGCTGGAAGGGCGCACGCCCCTCGACTGGCAGTCGGTGGTCGAGGCGGAGCCGGTCGCATGACCGAGTTCGTCTTCCGCGAGGACAGCTATATCCGTTCGCTGCCCACCCTCGTCACGGCCATCACGCCCGAGGGCGGCATCGTCCTCGACCGCACGATCTTTTACGCGACGTCAGGCGGGCAGCCCGGCGACACCGGACGGCTGGAGCGCGCCGACGGCTCCTTCATCGACATTTCAGGAACCGTTCATCCGGAAGGCAACAAAGCGGCAATTCTGCAGCTACCGGCCGAGGGCTCGCCACAATTGCAGGTCGGCGAGGAGGTCATCGCGCACCTCGACTGGGAGCGCCGGCACAAGCTGATGCGCATGCACACCGCGCTCCACCTCGTCACCGTGGTCCTCCCCTATCCGATTACCGGCGCTGCCGTGGGAGAGGACAAGGGGCGCGTCGACTTCAACCTGCCCGACGTTCCCGACGCGACCGAAGTGGAGCGCCGACTGAACGAGTTGGTCGAGGCCGACCACCCGGTCAGCGCCGAGTGGATCACCGATGCCGAGCTCGAGGCCAACCCGGCGCTCATCAAGTCGATGAACGTCAAGCCGCCGATGGGCCAGGGCCGCGTCCGGCTGGTGCGCATCGGCGACATCGACCTTCAGCCCTGCGGCGGAACGCACGTGAAGAGCACGGCCGAGATCGGCCGGCTCCGGCTCGGCAAGATCGAGAAGAAGGGCGCCATCAACCGCCGGGTCACGGTCCTGTTCGGCTAGCGCCGCGCACCCACGTTCCGGGTGCCGCCCACGACGGGACGGCTCACTCCACCGGCGGGGCCCAGAGCAGGCCACCATTACTCCACAGCGCATTCTGACCGCGCACTACCGCGGCTCCGGTCGACGGACCGAAGTTGCGCTCGAAGATCTCGCCGTAGTTGCCTACCGCCTTGATCACGTTGGAGATGAACAACCGGTCGAGCCCGATCGAGGGACCGAACGTGCCCTCGAGCCCCAGCAGCCGCCGTATGCGATGCGTCTTGGTCGCCGCCAGCGAGCCGATGTTGGCCGAGGTGACGCCGGTCTCCTCGGCGTTGATCAGGCCGAACAGGGTCCACTGCACGATGTGGAACCACTGGTCGTCGCCGGCGCGGATCACTGGACCGAACATGTCCTTGGAGATGCGCTCGGGCAGGATACGGTGCGACGCCGGCTCCGCGAGGCCGCGCCGTACGGCATTGAGGAAGCTCGCCGAGGCCGAGATCGCGTTGCACATGCCCTGCTGGTAGGCGACGACGAGGTCCTCGCGGTCTTCGTACAGCACCTCGTCATAGGTCGCCTGCGTGCCGAAGAAGAACTCGCGCAGGTTGGCGAGCTGCTCGGGCTCGTCGAGGATGCAGACGGTGATGTCGTCGAGTTCGTAGGCCGACACGGCGCCTACCGACTGCGGCACCATTATTGCCTGCCCGTCGTAGAACGAGGTCGCCACATAGCGTGCGCCGAAGCCGGAATCGCGCCGCATGGTCCAGGGCGCGTTGCGGGAGATGAGATCGATGCTGCCGGCCTGGAGCTGCGCGAAGCGGCTGTTACCGGAGAGCGGCATGAATTCCATCTTGCTGGCGTCGTTGAAGATGGCCACCGCCACGGCGCGGCAGAAATCGACGTCGAAGCCGGTCCACCGGCCGTCCTGCCCGGTCTGCGCGAAACCCGGCAGCGGGTCGGCAGCGGCGCAGATCAGGTGGCCGCGATCACGGATGGCCTGCAGGGTCGGCCCTGCCGCAGCCGGTACGTTCGGGTCCTGTGCGAAGGACCCGACGGGGACTGCGACGATTGCCAGCAATAGAAAGACGCGGACGAGTTTCCGCCAAACGGCAGCGGCCGTCATGGGTGGTTCGATGCTCCTGCTCGCCCTCGCAGCGCAATATCCAGATCGAGCATGGTGGGGTCAAGGCGCGAGCCGGGGAATATGCCCGGCCGCGACCTATCGCCCCGACCCGCAGGCCGGTGCGTCGGTCGGATCACGCCCGCCGTCAGTGCAGGATCTGGCTCAGGAACAGCTTGGTGCGCTCGTGCTGCGGGCTGGAGAAGAACGCCTCGGGCTCGTTCTGTTCGATGATCTGGCCCTGGTCCATGAAGATGACGCGGTTGGCCACCTGCCGGGCAAAGCCCATCTCGTGGGTCACGCAGAGCATGGTCATGCCCTCCTCGGCGAGGCGGATCATCACGTCGAGGACCTCCTTCACCATCTCCGGGTCGAGCGCCGAAGTGGGCTCGTCGAACAGCATGATCTGCGGGTTCATGCATAGCGAGCGGGCGATGGCGACGCGCTGCTGCTGGCCACCCGAGAGCTGGCCGGGGTACTTCTTGGCCTGTTCCGGAATGCGCACCCGCTCGAGGTACATCATCGCGGTTTCCTCGGCCTGGGCCTTGGGAATGCCGCGCACCCAGATCGGCGCCAGGGTCAGGTTCTGGAGGATGGTCAGGTGCGGGAACAGGTTGAAGTGCTGGAACACCATGCCGACCTCGCGCCGGACCTCGTCGACCCGCTTGAGGTCGGAGGTGAGCTCCGTGCCGTTGACGATGATGTGGCCCTGCTGATGCTCTTCCAGCCGGTTGATGCAGCGGATCAGCGTCGACTTGCCTGAGCCTGAGGGGCCGGCGATCACGATGCGCTCGCCCTTCATCACCTTGAGGTTGATGTCGCGCAGCACGTGGAAGTCGCCGAACCACTTGTTCATGCCGATGATCTCGATCGCCACCTCGGTCTGGGAGACCTTCATGTTGGTGGTGTCGATATCCCGGTCGGTAACGGACATGACGTCGCTCATAGCTATCTCTTGTAACCGGTGTTGAGCCGCCGTTCGACCCACATGGAGTAGCGGGACATGGCGAAGCAGAAGACCCAGAAGACCATCGCGGCGAAGGCGTAACCGGTGATGGCGCGCGTCGGCGCTGCCCAGGTATTGTCGGAACTCGCCGACTGCACCGCGTTGAGCAGGTCGAAAATGCCGACGATCGAGACCAGCGAGGTGTCCTTGAACAGCGAGATGAAGTTGTTCACGATGCCCGGGATCGAGTGCTTCAGCGCCTGCGGCAGGACGACGAGGGCCATCGACTTCCAGTAGCCGAGCCCCAGCGCCGAGGCCGCCTCGGACTGGCCGCGCGGGATCGCCGCGAAGCCGCCGCGCACCACCTCGGCCAGGTATGCCGCCGTGAACAGGGTCACGCCCACCAGCGCGCGCAGCAGCTTGTCCACCGACATGCCCTGCGGCATGAACAGCGGCAGCATCACCGAGGCCATGAACAGCACCGTGATCAGCGGCACCGCGCGCCACAGCTCGATGAATGCGACGCACAGCCACTTGATGATCGGCAGCTTCGATCGCCTGCCCATTGCGAGCAGGATACCGAGCGGCAGCGAGCAGATAATGCCGACAAGCGCGATGATCAGGGTGACCATCAGGCCGCCCCAGCTTTCAGTCGGCACTTCCGTGAGCCCGAACATGCCACCGTTGAGCAGGATGTAGGCGACCACCGGGAAGACGAGGAAGAACAGTGCCGCGTTCAGCCGCTTGAACGGCACGCGCGGGATCAGCAGCGGGATCAGCAGCAGAGCCAGCAGCGCGAACACGGTGTTGACCCGCCAGTATTCAGACGACGGATAGAAGCCGTAGATGAAGAAGGTTATGCGGGCCTCGATGTAGATCCAGCAGGCCCCGACGTTCTGGACGCGGCAATCCTCGACCGTGCCCGAGAACACGGCGTTGCCGATCATGAACTGGTAGACCAGGGGCAGCAGCCAGAACAGGAACAGGGCCACCAGCACCGTCAGCGCCACATCCAGCGGCGTCGCGAACAGGTTCTTGTGCAGCCACAGCAGCAGGCCGGAGGTGCGCTGCGGCGCGGGGCGGCTGGCGGCGAGTTCGGTGCGGACGAAACCGATTTCGGTCATCTTGTCACCTCTCCACCAGAGCGACGCGCGCATTGTACCAGTTCATCAGCGCCGAGGTGCTGAGCGACAGCGTCAGGTAGACCAGCATCGTTATCGAGATGATCTCGATGGCGCGGCCCGACTGGTTGAGCGAAGTGCCCATGAACACCGAGACGAACTCGGGGTAGCCGATGGCGGCGCCGAGCGAGGAGTTCTTGGTGATGTTGAGGTACTGGCTGGTCATCGGCGGGATGATCACCCGCATCGCCTGCGGGATGATCACGAGGCGCAGCCGCTGGCCTTCCTTGAGGCCCAGCGACTGGGCCGCCTCGGTCTGGCCGTGGCTGATGGCCTGGATGCCGCCGCGCACCGTCTCGCCGATGAAGGTCGCATGGTAGAGCGAGAGGCCAACGACGAGCGCCACCAGTTCAGGTGGCAGCTGGATGCCGCCCCTGAAGTTGAAGCCCTGCAGCACCGGGGGCTCGAACTGGAGGTTGGTGCCCGAAACCGGCAAGGCCAGGAGCGTCACGACCGCCACCAGCCCGAGGCCGACCCAGAAGCGCGGGAACTGCTGGCCCGTCGCGTCCTGCCGCTGCCGGGCCCACCGGGCGATGAAGAAGGCGACGACGAGGCTCACGAGGAAGGCCACCGCCACATAGACGAAGCGTTCGTCGAGGATCGGTCGGGGCACGTAGAGGCCGCGCTGGTTGAGGGCCCAGCTGTCGAACAGAACCACGGATTGCTTGACCGCCGGCATCGCCTTCAGCACGGCGAAGTACCACACGAACAGCTGCAGCAGCAGCGGGATGTTGCGCACCACCTCGACATAGACCGCGGCCAGCCGCGACACGATCCAGTTGCTGGAAAGGCGCGCTATGCCGACGACAAAGCCGAGAACGGTGGCGATGACGATGGAGATCGCCGAAACGAGGATGGTGTTCACGACGCCGGTGAGGAGCGCCTGCCAATAGATCGAGGTGCGCCGGAACCCGGTGAGGGTGAAGCTGACCTCGAAGCCTGCCGTGCCCCAGAGGAAATCAAAACCGGTGGTCTTGTTCTGCGCCCTGAGGTTGGCGCCGGTGTTGGCGACCACCCAGGCGGCGAACAGGACGACCGCCGCAGCCACTGCAATCTGGTAGATGACGCCCCGGACCTTCGGGTCGTTCAGAAAGAAGACTCTTTCATCGGGGCCGCGCCCGAGGTCGATACTGGCCAAGATGTCTCTCCCGCCCGAGTGACGCGCCGTGCTCTACTGTAGCGTAAAGCGCGACCGGCGCCTCCTGGGGAAGCGCCGGTCAGTTCGGTCAGCGGATCGGCGGAGCGTACTGCAGACCGCCGTCGGTCCACAGGGCGTTGAGGCCGCGCGGCAGCTTCAGCGGCGAGCCGGCGCCGACGTTGCGCTCGAAGATCTCGCCGTAGTTGCCCACGCCCTTGATGGCCTGGTAGGCCCAGTCCTTGGTCAGCCCCAGCGGGGTGCCGAAGTCGCCTTCGACGCCAAGCAGGCGGCGGATGGTCGGATTGTCAGACCCCAGCATCTCGTCGACATTGGCCTGGGTGACGCCCTGCTCCTCAGCCTCGAGCAGCGCGAAGAACACCCAGCGGTTGATCTCGAACCAGGTGTCGTCACCCTGGCGCACAACGGTAGCCAGCGGCTCCTTGGAGATGATCTCGGCCAGGAGGACGTGATCCTCGGGCACCGCGAACTCGGTGATGTTGCCCGCCAGCTGCGAGGAGTCGGA
>JAEYZJ010000116.1 GCA_023430705.1 Pseudomonadota bacterium
GCCTCGATGCAGGCCATCTGCATGCCGAAGCAGATGCCGAAATACGGCACGTCCTTGAGGCGGGCGAAGCGGGCGGCCTGAATCTTGCCGGCCGAACCACGCTCACCGAAGCCGCCGGGAACGAGGATGCCGTGGATGTGCTCGAGATAGGGCGCCGGATCTTCATGCTCGAAGATCTCGCTGTCGATCCAGTTGAGATTGACCTTCACGCGGTTGGCGATGCCGCCGTGGACCAGCGCCTCGGACAGCGACTTGTAGGCGTCCTTGAGGCCCGTGTACTTGCCGACAATGGCGATGTTGACCTCGCCCTCGGGGTTGTGCAGGCGGTTCGAGACCTCCTGCCAGGCCGCGAGGTCGGGGGCGGGCGCGTCGGTGATGCCGAAGGCCGCCAAGACTTCGGAATCGAGCCCTTCCTTGTGATAGGCGAGCGGCACGTCGTAGATCGAGGCCACGTCCAGCCCCTGGATCACGGCGCTTTCGCGGACGTTGCAGAACAGGGCCAGCTTCTTGCGCTCGGACTGCGGTATCGGTCGGTCGCAGCGGACGAGCAGCAGGTCGGGCGAGATGCCGATCGAGCGGAGGGTTGCCACCGAGTGCTGCGTCGGCTTGGTCTTCAGCTCGCCCGCCGACGGGATGTAGGGCATCAGCGTCAGGTGCATGTAGACCGCGTGGCCGCGCGGCACTTCGTTGCCAAACTGGCGGATGGCCTCGAAGAACGGCAGCCCCTCGATGTCGCCCACGGTGCCGCCGACCTCGACGAGGACGAAGTCGAAGTCCTCGTTGCCCTCGCGGATGAAGTCCTTGATGGCGTCGGTGACGTGCGGGATGACCTGCACGGTGGCGCCGAGATAGTCGCCGCGGCGCTCCTTGGCGATGATGTCGGAGTAGATGCGGCCGGTCGTGATGTTGTCACGCTTGTTGGCGTGGCGGCCGGTGAAGCGTTCGTAGTGGCCGAGGTCGAGATCGGTTTCCGCCCCGTCGTCGGTGACGAACACCTCGCCGTGCTGGGTGGGCGACATCGTCCCCGGGTCGACGTTGAGATAGGGATCGAGCTTCCTCAACCTGACCTTGTAGCCGCGGGCCTGCAGCACCGCGCCGAGGGCTGCCGATGCGAGACCTTTGCCAAGTGAGGAGACCACGCCACCGGTGATGAAAACGTACCGAGCCATGGGCCTTAATCCTATTCCGTCGAAGTTCTGATTCTCAAGGGTGTCGCCGTCATGGTCGGCACCCCACACAAAAAGAAGAAGGGGATGTCGCCATCCCCTTCTCCGGTTCGCTGTCGCGGCGTCCTCAGTTGGCAGGCGCCGCAGGTTGTTCGGTCGGCGCCGGCGCCGTTTCGGCGGGCACCGGCAGGTCGCTGGCCGCAGGAGCAGCCGGAGCAGCGTCCGCCGGAGCGGGGACCGCCGGCGTGGTCGATTCCGCCGGGAGCGGCAGCCCCTGGGTCTGCTGCTGCTGCATCTGCTCGAGCGCGTCGAGAACCGTGGTCGGCTGGGTGCCAGTCTGCTGGGCGGCGCGGTCGAGGATGGAGCTCGTGCCGCGATCGAGTTCAGCAAGAATGGTCAGGCCGATGGCCGAGGCGAAGAACAGTGCAGCCAGGATGGCCGTCGTGCGGGTCAACAGGTTCGCCGACCCGCGCACGGTGATCAGACCGTTGGAGTTGGAGGAACCCATGCCCAGGCCGCCGCCTTCGGAGCGCTGCAGCAGGATGACTGCGATCAGCGCGACCACGATCAGGAGATAGGCGACGATCAGTACGTTGGCCATTTAACCCAGGCTTTCGATTTCGGTTTGCGGCGCGTTCTACACGCGCGCCAGCACAAATGCCAGCGTCATCCGCCGCCATTTCTGCTGGCGGCGAACGCTGGTTTCAAACGGCGGAGATAATGGTGTGGAAGTCGTTTGCCAAGAGGCTCGCGCCGCCGACGAGGCCGCCGTTCACATTCTCGAGCCGCAGGATCTCTGTGGCATTGGCCGGCTTCATGGAGCCGCCATAGAGGATGGGCGTTCGCCTGCCGCCCTCGCCGAAGCGGGAATCGAGTTCGCGCCTGATGGTGCCGTGCATCTGCTCGATGTCCGTCGCGGAGGGTGTGCGGCCGGTGCCGATCGCCCACACAGGCTCATAGGCGACGACAATCCCCTGCCCCGGCCATTCGGCGGGAATGGAGGCGGCAAGCTGGGCGACGACCACTTTCTCGGCGCTGCCGGCATCGCGCTCGGCTTCCGTCTCGCCGACGCACACGATTGGCACCAGCCCGGCCGAAAAGGCGGCCAGCGCCTTCTGGCGGACGGTCTCGTCGGATTCGGCATAGGCGCTACGGCGCTCCGAGTGGCCGACGATGACGTACTGCGCACCGGCATCGGCAAGCATCTGGGCGCTCACGTCGCCGGTAAAGGCGCCCGAGCCCGCGACGTGGCAGTCCTGCCCCCCGGTGACGATGCCGGCGGGGGCCGCGATCTCGCTCAGGCGTTCGAGGAGTGTCGCGGGCGGGCAGATGACGACGGTGCAGCGTGGCGAGACGACTGCCAGCCTCTCGGCGAGGCTGCGGACCTCCCCCAGCGACACGTTCGTGCCGTTCATCTTCCAGTTGCCAGCGATCAGCGGGGTAATGGTTGCGGCCAACGGACCACTCCTTGTGCTTGCCTATTGCGGGGGATTGCCATAACCCCGCGTCCTGATGTGCCTTGCGGCACAAACTCGACCCTGTCTAGTATCCGCCGCCCGCCGGGGAGGCGGACGTTGTTGGAATTGTCTCGATGCTTGACGGTTTGCGCCATCTCACGACTACCTGGTTCGGCAAGATCCTGGGGGTCTTTCTGCTGATCGGCCTGGCCGGGTTCGGTATATCAAACGTAATCCTGCAATTCGGTTCCAGCACGGTTGCGACTGCGGCGGGCCAGGACATCACGGTCCGGGACTACCAGAGGGCCTACGACGCCCAGCTTAACGCCCTCGCGCAGCGGTTCGGCCGCGTGCCGACGATGGAAGAGGCGATCGCGCTCGGCGTGCCCGGCGCCGTGATCGACCGGCTCTCCGGCGAAGCCGCGGTGAATAGGTTCGCCGAGGATATGGGCGTAGGCGTGTCCGAGGACCGTCTGGGCAAGATGCTGCGGGAGGACCCGACGTTCGCCACCGCGCTCGGCCAGTTCGACCGCGATACCTTCAGGCGCGCCCTGCAGCAGAACGGCTATACCGAGTCCGAGTACTTTGACCTGCAGACCAGGGCGGCGCGACGCCAGCAGCTGGTGAGCGGGCTGCTCGCCGGCGTGCCCGTGTCGCAGACGGCGGTGGAACTCATCAACCGTTACGCCGGCGACACGCGCTCGATCGACTATTTCGTGGTCAATGCGCAGACCCTGCCCCCGGTCGCCGAGCCGACCGAGGAAGAACTCGCCGCCTATCTCAAGGACAACCAGGCGAATTTCCGCACCAAGCCGACTCGCAACGTCGAGTTGCTGGCGCTTTCGCCGGACGTGATCGCCAACAGCAAGACCATCACCGACGAGCAGGTGGCGGCCGAGTACGAGCGGACCAGGGAGAACCGTGTCAAGATCGAGCGGCGGACCATCCAGCAGGTCCCGCTCACGACGCCGGAGCTCGAGAAGGCCTTTACCGACGGTGAGGCCGCAGGCACGCCCCTCGCCGACGTGCTGGCTGCGACCGGCGCAACGCCGCAGGACCTCGGCACGCTCAGCAGGGCCCAGGTGACCGACAATTCGCTTGCCGAGGCCGCTTTCGGGCTGGGGCAGAACGACTATACCGTCATCGACGGGATCGGTTCCAGGCGGGCCGTGATCGTGACCGACATCGAGGAAGGCGGGCAGGTCTCTCTCGAGGACTCCAAGGACGAGATCCGCCGGCAGCTGGCGCTGACCGAGGCGCGCGGCGAGTATGGCGATATCCTCGACCAGATCGAGGAACTGCGCGCCGCGTTCCGGCCGCTGAACGAGATCGCCGACCGCTTCGGGCTCGACACCGTCACCCTCTCGCTGACACCGGGTGCCCCGGAACTGGCAGGCCAGCAGGACCTGACGCCGGAAGACATCAACAAGATCGGCACGACCATCTTCAACGCGACTCAGGGCGAGCTGGCCCCGACGATCACGCTAAGTTCGAACCGAGCCATGTTCTTCGACATCAGGGGCGTCGAAGAGGCGCGCGACCAGACGCTCGACGAGGTTCGGGACGCCGTCACCACCGCCCTGACGGCCCAGAAGACTGAAGAGGCCATCACCGCGCGGGTTGCCGCGATGACCGAAGACCTCAAGGCAGGAAAGTCCCTTGCCGACGTGGCGGCGGAGATCGGACAATTCCCGACGCTCAGCCAGCCCCTGAAGCGCACCGGAGACGGTACTCCCGTGCTGAACCAGGCCGTCGCGAACGAGGTGTTCAACGGCGGGCCGGACCACTTCGGCAGCGCGGTGAACGGGGATGGCGACCATGTCGTGTTCCAGGTCGCGGACGTGAACGAAGCCGCCCCGGACCAGACGCCGGAAGCCGCACGCTATGTCGAGGACACGACGCGCGAGAGCCTCTACCAGGCGCTTCTCGCGGGGCTCAAGGGCGACGCAGGCCTGCGCATCAACCAGCAGGTCATGCAGCAACTCCTGGACACCGGCACGCTGCAATGAGTACCGACGGCCAGTACAGCGCCTTCGCGGCCGGCTACGAGGCCGGCCGTGCCCAGATCGTCTTCCGACGCGTGGTCGCCGACCTTGAGACTCCGATCGGCGCCTATCTGAAGCTGGCCGAGGGGCGCAAGAACACGTTCCTGCTGGAAAGCGTCCAGGACGGGGCCACCCGCGGTCGCTATTCCATGATCGGTTTCGATCCCGACGTGATCCTGCGGGTAGTGAAGGGCGAAGCCAGCATCAACCGCAACGCCGGGATCAGGCCGGACGCCTTCGAGCCGGTGGCCGACAAACCGCTGGACGTCCTCCGCGCGCTTGTGGCGGAGAGCCAGGCCGACGTGCCGGAAGGGTTGCCGTCCACCGCGGCCGGCATCTACGGCTATCTCGGCTACGACATGGTCCGCCAGATGGAAGTGCTGCCCGATCGGCACGAAGACGCGCTCGGGTTCCCCGAGGCAATCCTGATGCGGCCCTCGGTGCTGGCGATCTTCGATACGCTCAAGGACGAGCTGTACCTGACGGCGCCGGCCTATGTCCGAAGCGGCGTCAATGCCAGGCAGGCGTGGGAAGCAGCGCAGTCGCGGATCGATGATGCGGTGGCCCGGCTCGGGCGCACCCTGCCCTACACGGCGGCGCCTCCGGAACTCGACCGGATCGAGGTGAAGTCCAACACGAGCCCCGCCGAATACGCGCAGATGGTCGAGGACGCCAAGGAGTACATCCGGGCGGGCGACATCTTCCAGGTGGTGTTGAGCCAGCGCTTCGAGGCGGAGTTCACACTGCCCCCCACGGCCCTTTACCGGGCGCTGCGGCGCACGAACCCCTCGCCCTACATGTACATGCTGGATTTCGGCGATTTCGCCGTAGCGGGCTCGAGCCCAGAAATTCTCGTCAAGGTCGAGAAGGGACAGGTCACCATCCGGCCGATCGCCGGCACCCGTAAGCGCGGCGCCACGCCGACCCGGGACAAGGAACTCGCCGATGAGCTCCTGAGCGATCCCAAGGAACTGGCCGAGCACCTGATGCTGCTCGACCTTGGCCGCAACGATGTCGGGCGCGTGTCGAAGATCGGTAGCGTCAAGGTTACGGACAAGTTCTTCCTCGAGTACTATTCCCACGTCATGCACATCGTCTCGAACGTGGTGGGCGAACTGGATCCCCGGAACGACTTCGTCGACGCACTCGCGGCAGGCTTTCCGGCCGGCACCGTGTCCGGCGCCCCCAAGGTGCGGGCGATGGAGATCATCGACGAGCTCGAGAAGTCGCGCCGCGGCATCTATGGCGGCTGCGTGGGTTACTTCGGCGCCGACGGAACGATGGACACCTGTATCGTGCTGCGCACGGCGATCGTCTCGAACGGCAGGATTTACGTGCAGTCGGGCGCCGGCATCGTCGCCGACAGCAAGCCTGAACTCGAGCAACTCGAATGCGAGAACAAGGCGCGCGCGCTGTTCAGCGCGGCCGAGGAAGCGCTGCGCTACGCCGGCGAGGCGAGGATCGGGCAATGACCTTGGCGCGCCGATGGCGAAGCTCGACCCGTAGGTGCAGCCACCACTGAGGCGTCCCCGCATGGCCGGGACCCTCTGTTCGCCGGGGTTCGCGGCTCGCATCGAAACAGAGATTCCCGCTTTCGCGGGAGTGACCCGGTGATAGAAGGGCTACAGGGAGCAAGTGGCCGCATGAGACTTCTCGTCATCGATAACTACGACAGCTTCACCTACAACCTCGTCCACTTCCTCGGTGAACTGGGCGCGGACTCGCAGGTGCGGCGCAACGACAAGATCAGCCTCGACGAGATCGCCGGGCTGGCGCCCGAGGCGATCGTGCTGTCGCCGGGGCCGGCGACGCCGAACGAGGCCGGCATCTGCCTGCAGATCATCGACCGCTTCGCGCCCACGACCCCGATACTCGGGGTCTGCCTCGGGCACCAGGCGCTCGGGCAGGCGTTCGGTGGCGACGTGATCCGCGCGCCGCAGCTGATGCATGGCAAGACCAGCAGCATCCGGCATACCGGCAAGGGCCTGTTCCGCGGGCTCAACTCCGGCTTCGAGGCGACGCGCTACCACTCGCTGATCGTCAAGCCGGAAACGCTGCCGGAAGCTCTCGAGGTCACCGCATCGACCGATGATGGTCTCATCATGGGCATGCAGCACCGCAGCTATCCCAGCCATGGCGTGCAGTTCCACCCCGAGAGCATCGCAAGCGAGAACGGGCACGCTATCCTGCAGAATTTCCTGAACCTTGCCCGGGACTTCAACCTCAAGAGGGCGGCGTGATGGACATCAAGGGGGCACTCAACAAGATCGCGGCGCGTCAGGACCTGACTGGCGAGGAAATGCGATCGGTGATGACGACGATCATGGAGGGAAGCGCGACCCCCAGCCAGATCGGCGCGTTCCTGATGGGCATGCGGGTCAAGGGCGAGACGGTCGGCGAGATCGCCGCCGCGGTCTCGATCCTGCGCGAGAAGATGGTGCCGGTCGAAGTCGATGCGCCGGACCACGTGGTCGACATCGTCGGGACCGGCGGCGACGGAGCGGAAACGCTCAACATCTCGACGGCAGCCTCGATCGTGACGGCAGCCGCCGGTGTGCCCGTGGCCAAGCACGGCAACCGGGCGCTGAGCTCGAAGTCCGGCGCGTCGGACGTACTGCAGGCCCTGGGAGTCAAGCTTGAGCTGACGCCGGAGCAGATCGCCCGCAGCATCCGCGAGGCCGGCATCGGCTTCATGTTCGCGCCGTCGCACCATCCGGCGATGAAGCACGTCGGGCCGGCGCGCATGGAGATGGGCACGCGCACGATGTTCAATCTCCTGGGGCCGCAGTCGAACCCGGCCGGTGCGCGCCGCTACATGCTCGGCGTCTACGACAAGCGCTGGGTCGAGCCGGTGGCAGCCGCATTGCTCGCCAACCGCGCGATTTCTGCCTGGGTCGTGCACGGCGCCGACGGGCTGGACGAACTCTCGACCACGGGGCCGAGCTTCGTTGCCTCCATCAAGGGCGGAGACCTGCGCAGCTTCGAAATCACGCCGGAGGACGCCGGGCTGCAGCGCGCCAGCATCGCCGACCTCAAGGGCGGCGATCCGGCCCACAACGCGCAGCGGCTCCGCGCGCTTCTCGATGGCGTGAAGGATCCCTATCGCGACGTGGTGCTTCTCAACGCAGCCGCCGCCCTCATCGTCGCGGGGCGTGCCGACACCCTCAAGCTCGGCGTCGACATTGCGGCGCGCGAGATCGATTCCGGGCGCGCCAGGGCGACGCTCGACAAACTCATTGCCGTTTCGAACAGCTGATATGTCCGACATCCTTTCCCAGATCGAACTCTACAAGCGCGAGGAAATCGCGGCCGCCAAGACCTTGAAGCCATGGAACGAAGTGGTGGCGGAGGCGCACGACGCGCCGCCGGTGCGACGCTTCCTCTCGGCGCTCAAGAAGAAGCGGGAGGAGAACCAGTTCGCGCTCATCGCCGAAGTGAAGAAGGCGAGCCCGTCAAAAGGCCTGATCCGTCCAGACTTCGACCCGGCCGAGATTGCCCGGGCGTACGAGGTCGGCGGTGCGGCGTGCCTCTCCGTGCTCACCGACCGACCGAGCTTCCAGGGCGCACCGAGCTACCTGATCGAGGCGCGCAATGCGACGCGCCTGCCGGTGCTGCGCAAGGATTTCCTGTTCGAGACCTACCAGGTGGCTGAGAGCCGCGCCTGGGGCGCCGACTGCATCCTCATCATCCTCGCCGCGGTGACGGACGACACGGCCCGCTACCTGCTCGATGCCGCCGAGGAATGGCGCATGGATGCGCTCGTCGAGGTCCATGACCAGATCGAGCTCGATCGCGCGCTTGGCCTGCAGGCCGAGTTCATCGGGATCAACAACCGCAACCTGCGCACGTTCGAGACGACGCTCAACACCTCGATCACCCTCGCCGGCGGCGTCCCGAGCGGCGTACACCTCGTCTCCGAGAGCGGCGTGAACACCCATGCCGACCTGCTGCGGCTCGAACAGGCCGGCATCGGCACGTTCCTCGTGGGCGAGAGCCTGATGCGGCAGGACGATGTCGCCGCCGCCACGATGGCGCTGCTGAAAGGCTGACCATGGCCCTCACGCACCTCAACCAGCGTGGAGAGGCCCATATCGTCGATATCGGCGACAAGGCGACAACACGCCGCCGCGCCGTCGCCTCGGCCCGGCTCGAGGCCCAGCCGGAAACGGTGGCACTCATCCTGGGTGGGAGCCTCAAGAAGGGCGATGCCCTCGCCGTGGCCCGCATCGCGGGCATCATGGCGGCCAAGAAGACGTCGGAACTGATCCCTCTGTGCCATCCCATCCCACTCACCAGCGTGAGCGTCGAGATCACCGGGGACGGCCCGGCCCTGCTGGTAACCGCCACCGCCGAGACGACGGCGCAGACGGGAGTGGAGATGGAAGCGATGACGGCCGCTGCGGTTGCCGCGCTGACGCTCTACGACATGGCCAAGTCACATGACCGCGCCATGCGTATCGCATCGGTGCAACTGGAGGAGAAATCGGGCGGCAAGTCGGGCGATTTCCGCCGATGATGCCGGTGGACGAGGCCCTCGACAGGATCTTCGCCAAGCTACCCGACCTCGGCAGCGAGACGGTGCCGCTGGTGCGGGCGCATGGACGCGTTCTGGCCGGGCCTCTGGTCGCAACGCATAACCAGCCTCCCTTCGATGCCAGCGCCATGGACGGCTATGCCGTGCGGGCGGCGGAGGTGGCCCCGGGTCGGCCGCTGAAGCTGGCCGGGACCTCGCAGGCAGGCGCCCGCTTCGTGGGCATGATGGAGCGTGGGCAGTGCGTCCGCATCTTCACCGGGGCTCCGATGCCGATCGGGGCCGACGCGGTGATCATGCAGGAGGACGCGACGGCCAAGGGCAACCAGATCAGCTTCGAGCGTGCCCCGAAGCCGGGCCAGAACGTGCGCCGGCAGGGCTTCGATTTTTCGCGCGGGGCCGAGCTGCTGCCGGGCAGCGTGGCCCTCACGCCGGCCATGCTCAACCTCGCGGCGTCGGCCAACCGGCCCGAGCTACTGGTAACCAGACGGCCACGCATTGCGGTCATCGCGACGGGCGACGAACTGGTGCCGCCGGGCACGACCCCGGGTCCCGACCAGATCATCGCGTCGAACTCCTACGGGCTCGTGCCGATGCTGGCGCCGTATGCGGAGGAGGTCATCGACCTCGGCATTGTCAGGGACGACAAGGCGCTGATCGAGGCCGCGCTGCTGCGCGCCTTCGATGCGGGCGTCGACGTGCTGGTCACCACCGGCGGGGCGAGCGTGGGAGAGCGGGACTACGTGCAGGAGGTGCTGCGCGACCTTGGCGTCGAACTCGACTTCTGGAAGCTGAGGATGCGGCCCGGCAAGCCGCTGATGTTCGGTACGCGGGGACGCACGCTGGTGTTCGGCCTGCCGGGCAATCCGGTCTCGGCCCTCGTGACGGCCACCGTCATCATCAAGCCCGCGCTCCGCGCCATGACCGGACATGGCGATCCGTTCTGGCCCCGCGTCGGCGTGCCTACCCTGCTCGGACTACCGCCCAACGGGCCGCGGCGGCACTACATGCGGGCCTCGCTCAGCCGCAACGATGTCGGCTACCTGCAGGTGACGCCCATCTTCGAGACCGATTCCAGCCACTCGACCTCGCTGGCACTCGCCGACGCGCTGATCGTCGTGCCGGAGAACGACCCGGGCGTCCCGCCGGGTGAGATCGTGGACGTCATCCCCCTGAACTGGGGCTAGTGGCAGGCCCCGCTAACGCGATCTTTACCCCGCTGTTGCAGAACATAACTGGAACGGATACAACATTGTTCAGCCTTTGTTCCGATTCTGCTCACGGAGCCGCCATGCTGACGCGCAAGCAACACGAACTGCTGATGTTCATCCACGAGCGGATGAAAGAGACCGGCATCCCGCCCTCGTTCGACGAGATGAAGGATGCGCTCGACCTGCGCAGCAAGTCGGGCATCCACCGCCTGATCACGGCGCTCGAGGAGCGCGGCTTCATCCGCCGCCTGCCCAACCGGGCCCGCGCCCTGGAAGTGATCAAGCTCCCCGACTCGATGAACCCGTCTCTGGGCGGCCGCAAGGCCCGGTTCGAGCCGGCGGTGATCGAAGGCAACCTCGGCAAGGTCGCCGCGCCCCCTTCCCGCAGCGCGACTGTCACGTCCGCGAGCGATTATCGTGCCGTGACGGTGCCGGTCATGGGCCGCATCGCGGCGGGCACCCCGATCGAGGCGATCCAGACGCACAGCCACACCATCATGGTGCCGCCCGAGATGCTCGGGCCGGGCGAACATTACGCACTCGAAGTGCGCGGCGACTCCATGATCGAGGCCGGCATCTTCGATGGCGACACGGTGCTGATCAAGAAGCAGGACGCAGCCTCGACCGGCGAGATCGTCGTGGCCCTCGTCGACGACGAGGAAGCTACGCTGAAGCGGTTGCGCCGGCGCGGCAATTCGGTGGCGCTCGAAGCGGCCAACCCCGCCTACGAGACGCGCATCTTCCCGCCCGACCGTGTGAAGGTGCAGGGCCGGCTCGTCGGGCTGCTCCGCAAGTACTGATTCAGACCTGCCGCCAATCGGGTCCCCTGGGCCAGCCTTGCGCCGGCCCTTTTTCTTGTCGAACCGAACTCGTGCGGGGACAAACGCACTTTGGCTGAGCGGGCAAAAGACGCTACGGTCCCGCGCCGCCTGCGGGACGACGCTTCATGTGCGATCCTGTCCAGGGAGTGGACAACCTTACCGGTTGGCGAGTAGCGGCAAGGCAATTGTTGTGCGGCGAACGACCGTACGAGGGAGAGACTATTGGCGGGTCAGGTCGAGTGGGTCGCGGTTGATTGGGGTACATCCAACCTTCGTGCCTGGGGCGTCGATTCGAGCGGCGGTATCGTGTTCTCGCGGTCGTCGCCGGACGGCATGGGCAAGCTCAGCCGCGAGCAGTATCCGGATGTGCTGACCGCCCTGCTGCAGGGAGTCGCCGACGAAGTCAGCGAGGTGCTGATCTGCGGCATGGCCGGGGCGCGGCAGGGCTGGATGGAAGCTCCGTATCTGGATGCACCCGCCGAACTGGGCAAGCTTTCGGCCGGGGCGGTCACCCCGGACATGCCCGGCCCGCTCGAGCCGCGCATCCTCCCCGGCGTGTGCCTCCGCGACGTCGGTGCCGAGGATGTCATGCGCGGCGAGGAAACGCAGCTCCTCGGCCTTTCCGCGCTCATTCCGGGCTTTTCCGGTCTTGTCGTGATGCCGGGTACGCACAGCAAGTGGGCGCTGCTCGATGGAACGCGCCTGACGCGCTTTTCGAGCGCCATGACCGGGGAAGTGTTCGAACTGCTGCGCACCCACTCGGTGCTGCGCCACTCGCTGGGGGGCGAGCTCGAAGGCGAAGATCGCGAGATAGGCTTCGGCGCCGGGCTCGATCAGGGCCTCGAGCATCCGGAGCGCCTGACGGCCACGCTGTTCAAGGTGCGGGCCGGATCGCTCCTCTCAGGCCGCAGCGCGGCGTGGTGCGCAGGCTTCCTCTCCGGCCTGCTGATCGGCGCCGAGATCGGCGGGCAGCGCGACTGGATCGGAAGCGCCGAGATCCCGCTCATCGGCAGCGTCGGCCTTTGCGGCCTCTACCAGATGGCCTTCGAGCGACTGGGGGCCAGGACGCGAGTCGTCGATGCGACGGACGCGACGCTGGCCGGGCTCAAGGCCGCGAGACAAGGATAGTCCAATGAACCATCGCCATATCATCGCGATCCTGCGCGGGATCACGCCCGACGAGATGCTGCCGGTCTGCACTGCGCTGGTGGATGCCGGCATAACGCTGATCGAAGTGCCGCTCAATTCCCCGGAGCCGCTCCGTTCGATCGGAGACGCCGCCAAGGCGTTCGAAGGTCGGGCCGCGATCGGCGCAGGCACCGTCCTCGCCCGTTTCGAGGTGGACGAGGTCGCCGATGCTGGCGGCCGGTTCATCGTCTCCCCGGACACGAATCCCGGTGTGATCGGCCTGACCGTCGAGCGGGGGCTCGCATCCTATCCGGGCGTCTTCACGCCGTCCGAGGCATTCACTGCCATTCGGTCGGGCGCGACCGGACTCAAGTTCTTCCCGGCCGAAGTGCTGGGTTCCAAGGGAATCAAGGCGATGAAGGCGGTGCTCCCGCCCAGCATCCCGCTCTACGCCGTCGGGGGCGCCAACCCCGATAATTTCGGCGAGTACTTCGCTGCCGGCTGCGCCGGCTTCGGCCTCGGGACCTATATCTTCAAGCCCGGGATGAGTGCCGACGACGTGGCGCGGCGTGCCACCGCTGCCGTTCTTGCCTACGACCAGGGAAAGCCTCAATGAACCGGAAAGCCGAGCTCTTTGTCGACAGCCGTTGTGAACTGGGCGAAGGCCCGTTCTGGCACCCGCTACTCGGGCGGCTGTTCTGGTTCGATATCCTCAACCGGACCATGCTCAGTGCCGGCGCGGACGGGCATGTCGTCGACCGCATCGTGTTCAAGGACACGGTGAGCGCGGCGGCGGTGATCGATCGCGACTCGCTGGCAGTAGCCCAGTCGGGCACCCTGCTCCGCTACGACTTCGCCACCGACACCTCGGCCCCGATCATCGACGTCGAGGCCGATGTGCCCGGCAACCGCACCAACGACAGCCGCATGGACCGTACGGGCGGGTTCTGGATCGGCACGATGAGCCGGAAGGCGGAGGCCGGCGCCGGCGGGGTGTATCAGTATCGCGCGGGCCAGCTCACCAAGGTGATCGACAAGATCCGCATCCCCAACTCGATCTGCTTTTCACCCGACGGGCGTACGGCCTACTTCACCGACTCCGGCAAGATGATCGTCAGGTGCGCCCTCGACCCCGAGACCGGGCTGCCGGTGGGCCCGTGGGAGGACTTCTACACCATGGAGGGCCTCGGCGGCGCCGATGGCTCGGTCGTCGATTCGGAGGGCTTCATCTGGAATGCCCGCTGGGGTGGCAGCGCGGTGATCCGCATCTCGCCCGACGGCAAGCTCGACCAGGTGATCGAAGTGCCTGGCGTGACGCGCGTCAGTTGCCCTGCCTTCGGCGGCAAGGACATGAAGACCCTGTTCCTGACGACGGCGCGCGAGGGCATGACGCCGGAGGAAGAGCAGCGGCAACCCCACGCCGGCAGCGTCTTCGCCATCGAGGTCGACGTCCCCGGCCTGACCGAGCCTTTCCTCAAGCTCTGAGCGGTAGCGTGTCCTCCCGCCGTCGGCGTCTGCTCCTTCCCGGAGCATTGGCCGGTCGACTAGCGGGAGGGGATGCCCGCCGGATGGCTGAGCTCGGCGTCCTATCCCGCGGCAGGTGTCACGGTGGCGCTGCTCGCCACGGCCGCCTGATCTGCGGGACGGCCGGCCGGACCTCGAAGCCCTGCCGCTGTGCATCCCAGCGCAGCCACTGCACTCCACCACGGGCCAGCGTGTCCGCATCGATGACCGTGCTCGCGCTGCAGCCCGACGGCACGCTGCGGCGGGCAATCACCACATCTGCCAGGCCGCAGTCCTCGTAGAAGGCGGCGGGGTCACGGACCAGTGCCAGGCTGAACCCTCGCGGCGAGCGGGCGAAGCAGCCGAGGCTGTCGCAGGCAAGCGGCGAGATGGCCTCGATGGGGACCGAATAGGTCTCGCGCCACACGTCGACCGCGAAACTGTCGGACTTTCCCGCGACGAGCGCCATGTCGTCGCCGACCCGCATGGCGGTCGCCTGCGTCGTGTCGGCGACGAGCAGGTCGGGCGGGGTGTCGAGAGCGAAGGTGGCGATCGCCGCCGCTGCCGCAACCGGCCCGAGCAGCCGGTGCCAGCTCTGGAGGAAAGTGAACCAGGCAAAACCGCAGAGCCCGATCCCGAGCGCGACGGGCTGCAGCAGTGGGCTGTGGTCGAGCCCGGCGGTCCACCCCGCGACCACGTAGCCGAACCCGAGCATGAGGTCGATGGACCACCCCATCACCGCGAGGAACGGCGCCTCCCAGCCGAGCGGCATGAGAAGGGTCGCGATGACAGCGCTGGGCATCATGACAAACCCCACCAGCGGCAGCGACAGGAGATTACCCAGGACGCCGAGCGGCGAGGTCTGCTGGAAGTGGTAGATCGAAAAGAGCAGCGTCGCGAGACCGGCGACGATGCTGGTGAGCGCGATGCCTCCCAGGTAGCCGCCGATGCGCACGGCGATCGAGCGATCCCGGTCGTCCTGCGGGCGCATCATCTCCCAGGCGGCGATCAGGGCGACGACCGCGGCAAAGGACAGCTGGAAGCTGGGCCGGAAAATGGTCGAGGGATCGGTAAGCAGGACCAGCAGCGCGGCGATGGCGACGTTCCGCATGGTGAGCGCCCGGCGGCCGAAGATGACGGCTCCAAGGACGAGAACAAGCATGATCGTCGAACGCAGCGCCGCGACATTGCCACCCGAGATGGCGAAATAGCCTAGCGCCGCGACGACGGCACCGCCTGCCGCAATGCGCTTGACCGGGACGAAGCGGTGGACGGTGGGAAAAGGCGCGAACAGTAGCCGTAGCGTTACCAGTACCAGCCCCGCGACGATGGTGAGATGGAGGCCGGAAACCGAGAGGACGTGTGCAAGGCCGGCGGTTGCCATGGTGTCGCGCGCCTCGTCGGTCACGGCGCTCTGGTCACCGTTGATGAGGGCGCGCGCGATGCCTGCCGCGGGCTGCTGCAGGTCGGCGTCGATCCGTGCGGCGATGGCGCGACGGATACCGTCGACCATGCGTTCCGGCGCGGAAGGATCGCCGGCGCCCACCCGTTCGTAGGCCGCGGTGGCGTTGCCATAGGCTCCGACGCCGTCGAAATAGGCATGGAACTGGGTATCGAACCCGTTGGGCACGACGGGGCCCGGCACGGGATAGAAGCGGACCGGCGCGCGGATGGTGTCGCCGGGTGCGAGGTCGCTGCCGCCGCGTATGACGATGCGCGCCCGTCGTACGGGAACACTCCTCGTGCCCGGATCCGGCGTAATGGCCGAGACGATCGCCCGCACCTCCTGGGGCGTTGCCGAGATGATCTCGTCGATCCGCATCTCGTAGCCGCCATAGGCGGGTCGGGACAGCATCGCGGTGCCGAACAGCGTGCCGTGCAGCGGCAGCAGGCAGAAGCCGAGCCAGGCGCAGGTGACGAGGCTCACCAGCCGTAGCAGCGCCAGTCGCTCATAGGCGAAGGCCATGGCGAGGACGAGCCCCGCCCCGATGACGAGCAGGACGGGTGGCGCGGGCACCTCGGGCACGCTTACCCCGGCAACCAGGCCGGCGATGACGGCATAGGGCCAGAGCAGGAACAGCCTTCGATGCTCGAGTGCTGCACCGATGGAACTGCGCAGCGCCGCCAGGGGCGTGCGGCGAACCGGAGCGAACAGGGCCGGCAACGGTGGGTCCGGCCGCACGGATGCGGGTCTGCGATCGACTCCGGCTTCGAGAGTGACCGTCATGAGGTGCCCCCGCCCTGGAACCGATGTTACACGGCGCGTGCGCAGGCGCTAGGTGGTTCGCGTGAGCCAGCGGACGCAGTTGGCAAAGAAGGCAGCGTTCGAGCCGGCCGAGAACATGTCCCGCCCGGTGTCGTCGGCGCTGGCGATGAAACCGGAATCCCCGGTGGCGACGACGCGGCCTCTGCCCGCCTCGGCCACGGCGACGAAGCGGTGGCGCGCGTCGCGCGCGAAATGCGCGATGGCGGGCGTGCCGGGCGGCACCGCGATCGAGGTCGCGTTGCGGACGACGAGCCCGGTACAGCCGGCAGTGAGTTCGTGCGGCGCGAGGACCAGTTCTGGGAAACCGGCGTGCGTCGTGTCGAGGAAGCCGAACGGCAGCTCCAGCGCCAGCGCCACCTGCTGCTGGGGCATGATGAACCTCTGGTGGTTGGCCATGAGCAGCAACCCGCCCCCGCCCCTCACGTAATCCCGGATCGCTGCCAGCTCCCCTTCGCTGAACTGCAGCCTGTCGGAACGGCTGCCGACGATCAGCAATGCCGCGCCGGCGAGCGGTTCCGCCTCGGGCCGGGCGAACGCCAGGTCGTGGCCGAGCGCGCGCAGCGTCGTCTCTACGCCGATGAGACGCCGGCCCCTCCACTGCCCTGTCCGCTCGGGCGACGCGTGATAGTGCTCGTCCTCGCTGCCCGTGGCGCGGATGGCCTGGTGGCTCAACGCATCCATGACGATGGTGGCCATGGGCCTTCCCCTGCTCCGACGCGACGAGCGATGCCCCGCCGGGCGCAACCTGTCAACGCCCTGCCCTTGCGCTTGGCGCGCGGGGTGCTTACACACCGCGCCAATGCCACTTCTCCGGGACCTTTCACCGACAATGGCCACCCCCGTCGTTACCCGTTTTGCGCCCTCGCCCACCGGATACCTCCATATCGGCGGCGCGCGCACCGCCCTGTTCAACTGGGCCTTCGCCCGTCACACCGGCGGCAAGATGCTGCTCCGGATCGAGGACACAGACCGGGAACGGTCGACCGAAGGTGCGGTGCAGGCGATCTTCGAGGGCCTGAAGTGGCTCGGACTGGACTGGGATGGCGAGCCGGTCATGCAGTTCTCGCGCGCCGCCCGGCACGCCGAGGTTGCCCAGGAACTCCTGAAGCGCGGCCAGGCCTACTACTGCTACTGCTCGCCCGAGGAGCTGGCCGAAATGCGGGAGACGGCCAGGGCCAACGGCCTGCCGCCGCGCTACAATGGGTACTGGCGCGACCGCGATCCGTCCGAGGCGCCTGAGGGCGTCGCGCCGGTCATCCGTATCAAGGCGCCGCCGTCGGGCGAGATCCGCGTCCACGACCACGTCCAGGGCGAGGTGGTGTTCAAGGCCGAGAATCTCGACGACTTCATCATTCTGCGCTCCGACGGTACGCCGACCTACATGCTCGCCGTGGTCGTGGACGACCATGACATGGGCATCACCCACATCATCCGTGGCGACGATCACCTGACCAATGCGGCCCGGCAGATCGTCATCTACAACGGCATGGGCTGGAATGTGCCAGAGATGAGCCATATCCCGCTCATCCACGGTCCCGACGGGGCCAAGCTCTCGAAGCGCCATGGCGCGCTCGGGGTCGAGGCTTACCGGCAGATGGGCTACCTCCCCGAGGCCCTGCGGAACTACCTCGCGCGGCTGGGCTGGAGCCACGGCGACGACGAGATCTTCTCCACCGAGCAGATGGTCGAGTGGTTCGGCCTCGATGCGCTCAACAAGGGCGCGGCCCGCTTCGATTTCGTGAAACTCGAGAACATCAACGGGCACTATATCCGCGAAGCGAAGCCCGAGCGGCTCTACGAGGTCATGCTGGCGACCGCCGGGGAAGTCGACCGCCTGACGGATCTCGAGGGGCTGCGCGCAAACAAGGACACCTTGCTGGCCGCCCTGCCGGAGCTGCAGCCCCGCGCCAAGACCGTGCTGGAGCTGATCGACCTCGCGCAGTTCATCTACGCGGTACGGCCGCTTGCCATCGACCAGGCGGCAGCCGACCAGCTGACTGCCGATGCGCGCGGCAACATCGGTGCCTTTGCCGACATCCTCGCCGGGCTCAACGAGTGGTCCGTCGAAGCCATCGACGCGGCGGCCCGCGCCTTTGCCGAAGCCCGCGGGCTGAAGCTCGGCAAGGTCGCACAACCCTTGCGCGCGGCCCTCACCGGCCGAACGGTTTCCCCGGGCATCTTCGAGGTGATGGTGCTGATCGGACGGGAGGAGACCCTGGCCCGCCTGGGTGACCAGGCCGCCTGATCATATTGGAAAAGATGATTAGGTCAGGGGTGTTCACCCACCTGTTGCGCCAGTGGGGTATATACGTTACGCCACTGCCACCTGCCTCTTAACTACGCACGGCCGGCCCGCTTACACCCTCTTCGCGGGCGCCTGAACGGCCCATTATGGAGAGCGATTCATGAGCGATACCGTCGCCAAACTTACCATCGGGGACCAGACTTACGAGTTCCCGGTGCTTTCGGGCTCCGTCGGCCCCGACGTCATCGACATCCGATCGCTCTATGCCAAGACCGGCATGTTTACTTATGACCCGGGGTTCACTTCGACCGCGGCCACCGACAGCGCCATCACCTATATCGATGGCGACAAGGGCGAGCTGATGTATCGGGGTTACCCGATCGAACAGCTGGCCGATGAGTCGAACTATCTCGAGGTCTGTTACCTGCTGCTCTACGGCGAGCTGCCGAACAAGTCGCAGATGGCCGATTTCTCCGAGCGTGTGACCCGGCACACGATGGTGCACGAGCAGATGCACTACTTCTACCGGGGTTTCCGGCGCGACGCGCACCCGATGGCGATTGTCTGCGGCGTGGTCGGCGCCATGGCGGCCTTCTACCACGACTCGATCGACATCAACGATCCGCAGCAGCGTGAGATCGCGTCGATCCGCATGATCGCCAAGATCCCCACCATCGTCGCGATGGCCTACAAGTACTCGGTCGGCCAGCCGTTCGTGTATCCGCGCAACGACCTCGACTATGCGTCGAACTTCCTGCGCATGTGCTTCTCGGTTCCGGCCGAGGACTACGTGGTGAACCCGGTCGTCGCCCGCGCGATGGACCTGATCTTCACGCTCCACGCCGACCACGAGCAGAACGCCTCGACCTCCACGGTGCGCCTTGCCGGTTCGTCGGAAGCGAACCCCTTCGCCTGTATCGCAGCCGGCGTCGCGTGCCTCTGGGGCCCGGCGCATGGCGGCGCCAACGAGGCCGCGCTCAACATGCTGAAGCAGATCGGCACGCCCGATCGCATCCCCGAGTTCATCGAGAAGGCCAAGGACAAGAACTCCGGCTTCCGCCTGATGGGCTTTGGCCACCGCGTCTACAAGAACTACGATCCGCGCGCCAAGGTGATGCAGCAGGCTGCCAACGACGTGCTGGCCCAGCTCGGCGCCGAGAACCTGTCGCCGACGCTGCAGGTGGCCAAGGAACTCGAGCGGATCGCGCTCTCGGACCAGTACTTCATCGATCGCAAGCTCTACCCCAACGTCGACTTCTACTCGGGCATCATTCTCGACGCGATCGGCTTCCCGACCTCGATGTTCACGGCCATCTTCGCGCTCAGCCGCACCGTCGGCTGGATCGCGCAGTGGAAGGAAATGATCGCCGACCCGCAGAAGAAGATCGGCCGTCCGCGCCAGCTCTACAACGGCGCGCCGACCCGCGACTACGAGCCGATCAACAACCGCTGAGGCGCGTGCGCCAGCACACGGTCCGCAACATCTGCAAGGGGCGCCTCGGGCGCCCCTTTCTGCATCCGGCTGCGGGCTTCGTCGAAAGCGGCCAGTTGGGCGGCCATGGCATCCGGATCGTCGAGCAGCGTGCGGAGCGCCGAGAGGTCGAACGGTCCCTCGCTGCTGCGCAGCTGCAGCTCCGGCACCACGTTGCGGCCAAGGATGATGCTCGGAAGGGCCAGCGTGACGGCACGCCCGAGCTTGTCGACGTGGCGGGCCTGTTGCGCGTCGGCAACGTAGGTGACGACCATAGGCACCCCGGTCATCGCGAGTTCCAGCGTCACGGTGCCGCTCACCGCGAAGGCGGCGATTGCCGTGTCCCAGACCTCGCGCCGCGCCTCCCCGGTGACGAGTTCGACCGGCGCGGCCCAGTCGGCCACTTCGGCCCGGAGCAGAGGCAGCAGGCCCTCGAGCGTGGGGATCGCGAACCCGCTGACGGCGGGATGATCGCGGAACTGCTCGACGGCCGCGCGCATCAGCGGCAGGTGGCGGCGCAGTTCACCGTGGCGGCTGCCCGGCAGCAGCAGAAGCGGGCCGCGTCCGGGCTGGACCGCGCGGCGGGGGAAGCGCCGGACCGCCGGATGCCCGACGAAATGGGTCGGCGGTCCATCGAGGCCGGTCATGATCGGCGGCTCGAACGGCAGGATCGAGAGCACCTCGTCAAAGAGCGGCTTGAGCGCCGCGGCCCGCTCCGGACGCCAGGCCCAGACGGTGGGCGCGACGTAGAGAATGGTCGGCACCCTCACCCCTGCCCTGCGGACCCGCGCTGCGACGGCCTTGCTGAACACTTGGGCGTCGATGAGAACGACCACGTCGGGTCGGGTGCGGATGATGGCGCGCGCCACCTGGCGGACGCGCCAGAGCAGGAGCGGCAGGCGGCGGAGCACGTCGCTCCAGCCCATCACGGCAAGATCGGACATGGGGAACAGGCTCGCGAGCCCCTCGGCTTCGAGTTCATGACCGCCCACGCCCGCCACTTGCAGCGGCACCCGCTCGTGCAGGCGGCGGACCAGGTCGGCTCCCAGCCGGTCGCCCGAGGCTTCGCCGGCGAGGATGAACAGGCGCAAGGTGTCAGCCATGCCGGAGGCCGACGATCGAGATGCCGTGGCGCTCTGCGGCGTCCACCATCGTTTCCCGCTCCAGAAGCAGCGCCTTGCCGGCCTCCACGACAATGACGGTCACGCCCGCCTCGGCGGCCTTGGCCACCGTATCGGGGCCAATGGCCGGCAGGTCGACGGAGAGCGGCTGCTGCGGCTTGGCGGCCTTGGCGAGGATGACGGTCCCGGCGCCATCCGCGATCCGCCCCTCACGGCGGTGGGCAGCAGCGCGCTCCAGCAGCTCGTCGGTCCCGCCCACGTCCTCGGCCGCGACGACCCGTGCGCCGGCCACGATCACGGCCTGGCCGAGGTCCAGCCGCCCGATCTCACGTGCTGCATGCAGCGCCATATGCGCCGACTTCTGCTGCTGGGAGGTCAGGGGCGCGCCTGCCACCTGCCCGTTCGGGGCCAGCAGGTCGCGTGCAATCTCGTGCGCACCAAGGATCTTTGCACCGGTCATGGTGCGGACCACTGCCGACATCTTCGACAGCACCGCGTCCCCCGATGCAGAGGCCTTGCCGGTCGCGAACTCGGACAGCCCTTCGCGGTCGCGGTCGCCCAGGCTCACGCCGCCGGCGAGGGTGATATGGGTGCTGCGGAAGGCGCGGATGGTCCTGATGATCGACATCGGATCGCGCGTGTTGCCGGGCAGCACGACGAGCCCGGGGCGCTCTGGCTGCGGCGTCAGCGCGATGACCTGGATGTCGTCACCGGCGCGCTGCGCGGCCTCGATGACGTGGGTAACGAGCGAACCGGTGCCTGCAAGGATGCTCAGGCGCCGGGGCATTACTCTTCCGGCCCGACATTGTCCGGCAGGGTCAGCCCGCCCTGGGCGGAACTGATGAAGCGTACCAGGTCCTGCACCAGCGGTTCATCGGCAAACAGCTGGGACGCGTCGACGACGCGCTCGCGCAGCGTGCCCTCGCTGGCAAAGATCATGCGGTAGGCGGCACGCAGCTGGTGGATCGCCTCACGGTCGAAGCCGCGGCGCTTGAGCCCTACGAGGTTGATGCCGGACAGCACGCCCGGATTGCCGTTGACCATGCCGTAGGGGATGACGTCCTTTTCCACCTTGGTCATGCCGCCCACGAAGGCGTGCGCACCCACATGCACGAACTGCACCGTGCCGGCATGCCCGCTGAGGATGGCGTAGTCGTCGACCTGGCAATGCCCGGCAAGACCGGCATTGTTGGAGAGGATGACGTTGTTGCCGACGCGACAATCGTGCCCCACATGCGAGCCGATCATGATCAGGCAACGGTCGCCTACCACCGTCTCCATGCCGCCACCGGCGGTGCCGGGGTTGATCGTGGCGTGCTCGCGGATGGTGCAGTCCGCGCCGATCCTGAGCGTCGAGGGTTCACCCGCGTACTTGAGGTCCTGCGGCTGGTGGCCGATGGAGGCGAAAGGGTAGATCCGGGTGCGCGCGCCGATGGTGGTGCGGCCGGTGACCACGGCATGCGAGAGCACCTCGACGCCGTCGCCCAGCGTCACGTCACGGCCGATCAGGCTATAGGGACCAACGGCCACGCCGGCGCCGAGCCTGGCGCCATCTTCGACGATCGCGGTAGGGTGGATGCTCATTTCCCGGCGACGCTGACCATGGCACCGACTTCGGCTTCGGCAATGACCACGCCATCGACGATCGCCTTGGCCTCGAACCAGCCCATGGTCATGCGGTGCCGGATCTTGCGGATGTGGTACTCGATCCGGTCGCCGGGACGTGCGGGCTTGCGGAACTTGCACTTGTCGACGGTCAGCAGGTAGACGATGTGGTCCTCCCCCGCTCCGGTGCCGGCCGCGATGGCGATGGCGCCGGCGGTCTGGGCCATGCCTTCGATGATCAGGACGCCGGGGAAAACCGGCTCGCCCGGGAAGTGTCCCTGGAAGATCGGCTCGTTGTACGTCACATTCTTGATGCCGATCGCGGACTCGTTGCCGTTCACCTCGATGATGCGGTCGATCATCAGGAACGGGTAACGGTGCGGCAGGTGCTGCAGGATTTCCTGGATATCCATCGTCGTCAGCTCGCGAGCCGACTCCGCTGGCGCATCACTCTTCACGTCCACTCTTGACCCCTTTGGTAAGCCGCCTAAGCGTGGCGAGTTCCTGCCACCACTTCCGCGCATCCTGAGCCGGGAACCCCGCAATCCTGGATCCCGGCGCAACACTCTTGGTGACCCCGCCCCAACCCATCACCACGGTGCCGCGGCCGATCGTCAGATGCCCTGCAGTCGAGGCCCCGCCGCCAAGCAGGACCGAGTCCTCAAGTACAGTCGATCCCGACAGACCGCAATGTGCTGCGATCAGGCAATACCGCCCGATCCGGCAGTTGTGACCGATCTGCACGAGATTATCGATTTTGGTGCCTTCGCCGATCACCGTGTCGCCAAGCGCGCCTCGGTCCACCGTGCTGTTGGCACCGATCTCGACTGCATCCTGGACGATGACGCGTCCCAGCTGCGGGATCTTGCGGTTGGTCTGGGCGAGGCCCAGCCAGCCGAATCCCTCGGTGCCGATGCGCGCGCCGGCCTGGATGACGACGTTGTTGCCCAGATACGAGCACTCGATCGAGACGTTGGGACCGATCACGGCATTGCGGCCGATGGTGACGCCCCGGCCGATGACCGTGTTGGGACCAATCACGGTGTTGCGCCCGATCTCGACGCCGGCGCCGAGCACCACATTGGCGCCGAGCCGTACACCTTCCTCGAGATGAGGGGCCGGGCCGGTTGCCTCGAACAGCGCCTTGGCCATGCCGCGGGTGCCGAGCGGATAGAGCCGCTCGAGCAGGTCGGCGAAGAGATCGTGGGGCCGCGCATCGACGATCGCGACCGCAGTGTCGGGAACGTCAGCGGCGAACTTGGGGTGGACGATCACCGCCCCTGCCCCCGTCACGGCGAGCGCCGGAACGTACTCGGCCTGAGCCGCGAGCGCGATGTGGCCGGGGCCTGCCAGGTGCAGCTCCTCCGCACCGCTGATGACGAGAGAACCCGCACGCGGGTCGGTGACCGGAATCTCCCGCCCCAGCGTCGAAAGCAGGACGCCGAGGGCAATGGGACCGGACGAGGAGTGGAAACGTGTGTCGACCATGACCGTCATTACACAACAAAGAGGCCGCGGGGCAACCGCGCCGCGGCCTCAACCAGGAAGGAAGGCCGGCGTTTGCGCCGGCCAAACCGATTAGAGCAGCTGCTGCAGGGTGAGCGAGAAGACCTGCGTCTTGTCGTCGGTCGCCTTGTTCAGCACGTACGCCATGTCGCCACGGAGCGGGCCGAACGGGCTGTCCCAGATCACCGAAGCGCCCACCGACGACTTGAAGTTGTCGTCGATCGAGAGCGGGTCGACGGGACCCATGCCTTCGACGGAGCCGTTGCCGTCGATGAGGGCGGCGTCCGCCCAGATCGCGCCGCGCACGCCGTAGGTCTCGGGCAGGATCGGGATCGGGAACTCGATCTCGGC